>JBCCFQ010000637.1:0-2947 GCA_039029655.1 Pseudomonadota bacterium
CGGCGGAATACGGTGGATGCGCCGAGACGCTGTCGGAAAACATCGAGAATTGTCTTGAACCGCACCGAACCCTTAGGGGCCGTTGATACATCATAAATATACAGAGGAGCAATATGCATGTGTACATGCGGTAACTCGGCGTGCAGAAAAGATGCATCCATTCCACTTAGTTGCTGCATAATTCTTAAGTGACCCAAGGGTTAGCTCGAACATTACGAGCTGTGTACAAGCTATAAAGGAATGCGCAATTCCAACAATTATTCGTAGCTTGAGTTGTCAGAGTGGTCGTTACCACCGCCAAGCTCAAGGTGCCGTGGCGGTAGTCTGGTTGCCCACGGTTTGCGGGTGCATTGCGAGCGCCGTTGAATTAGAAGTTGTATTTCAAGCGCACGCCATAAGTGCGAGGTGGTGTAGGCGCAAGTCCAACAACTTGATAATTCTGCGTATTGTTCAAGCCGGCACCAAAGGTACCCTCGTCGTTGATATTGTCGACGTAGGCAATGACTTGGTATGTATCATCTGCAGACATGTAGTTGAGAGAAGCATTGACCACCCACAAATCCGGTACGCGCTGATAGGGCTCGAGGAAGTTTGAGGTGGACCAGACTTCGTCTTTGTAGGTGGCGCTTACATTGGCATCGACCAATCCATAGTCGCCCAGTTCGATAGTATGGGTGTAACTGGCATTTCCCGTCCATTTGGGTGACCTTGTTGTCTCGAAACCCGAGCAATCTATCCTCAGCAGTTCGGTAAACGGTGGTACACCGGGCGCAGGTATGATCTTGCCGGTATCAGTTATCGGGCAGGCAGTTGTTGGTGGTGTAAAACGCGCTCCTTGTTCGTACACAAAGTCATCATACTCGCCATCTAAATACTCGACACCCAGGCGAAATCTATCGTTATCAGTTGCGGCAAACACCATATCAAAGCCCACGCCTTGCAGAGTCGCGCTACCAGCATTGATGGTGGCTTGACCGATGATGCCGAGATCATCAGGGCCGACATTGTTTTCCTGGCGGTCGTCATACTCCCAGTAGAAGATGTCGCCGTTGAACTGGAGGCGTCCATCCATAAACAGATTCTTGGTGCCCAATTCAAAGGCTGTCAGCTCCTCCGGATCGTATTCGGCACCGGATACGGCGGACAAACCACCGGCTTTGTAGCCCGTGCTTACGGTAAAGTAGACCATGCTGTCCTCGGCAACGTCATATTCGATGCCCACTTTGTAATTGACCTTCTGAAAATCTACGCTCTCATCTTCTTTCGGAGATATTTGGCAAGCGACGACGCCGTTTATGGTTTGGCGATTTGGCGCATCGGGAGGGCAGTCCGTAGCCTGGTCCATAGACCAGCGAACAAAGTCAGGCTTATCGATGTTGTCAAAGCTGTAGCGCAAACCGGCTATAAAACGAGTCGTGTCGTTCCAGCTATAAACCGCCTCACCGAATATACCGAAAGCATCTGTTTCGAAGGTGTTATCAACAAACAAGTTTTGAACGGCTCCTTGATTTAGTCGTGTGGGACCAACGTTTTTTTCATGAAAAAAGTTTACACCTCCTACCCACTGGAAATTGTCTGTTTCACCTGACAGTCGGATTTCAAGGGTGGCAGCCTTGGAAGTTTCACCGTCACCATTAAAAGGGTTGCGTAATTCGAACCAGACCACGCCTGGGCTGTTTTGAAATTGGCTGTCCATCTCCTGGTAACTGGGAAGGACCGTTAACGTTGCGAAGTCCAGGTCCCAGATGAACGTGGCGTTGACATCCCACATCGAGATGTCTTGATAGGCATTGTCACCGTAAAAGTCAGTGATCGAAATGATATTGGTTCCCGGTGGAAACGGCGGGCTGGGCGCAGGGCCCAACACCGGCGCATCCGTTAGCCAAGGGAAAATAATACTGGGTACGGCAAAGCCATTTTCTACTACAACTTCGTCGAGTATCTCATTGGCGCCGGGATAGATCGAATCCCACGGGTCGTCTGCTCCTCCGTAGCTAAAACCGCCCAACCCCTTGCCACCGTAGTCCGCGTATTGTCCGCGCACTGTCAGTGACATATCTTCGTTCGGCTCCCAAAGTGTCTGCAATCTGACGGCCCAGTGGTCATCATCCATAGTACCGTCGGACATATAACCATCACGATCTATTGAGAAAGCTGACGCGCGCATGGCGACCGTGTCGCCTAGCGGGACATTAATCGCACCCTCAAATTGAACGAGATCGTGATTACCAATGTCTGTTGAGATAAAGCCTTCTGTCTCATCGAGCATGGGTTGTTTGGTTAGCAGGTTGACCGCGCCACCTGTTGCGTTTCGTCCATATAGCGTGCCCTGCGGTCCCTTAACCACCTCAACCCGCTCCAGGTCAAAGAAACTCGGGCCTGCCGCCTGAGACCGTGCGATGTAAATTCCATCCTTGTTCAGGGAAATAGCGGGACTTCCGACAATAGTGGCGGTGGGTGTTCCCACACCGCGGATGTACACCTGTAGTTGTGGGCCGGCGAGCGAAACTTGCAAGCTGGGCATCAATTCACCGACCCCTACCATGCTGGTCGTCCCTTCCTGAAACAACTTTTCGCTGCTGAATGCTTCGATTACTTGCGAGCTATCCTGGATACTTTGTTCTCGCCGACTAGCAGTAACTATGACCTCTTCGAGGGCCGGGCCCGAGGGCTGAGCGAGCGTGCCTGTCGGATAACAACTACCAATCGCAGCCATTACGGCGGCTGTCAATCTGGTGTAGCGCAAAATCTTGTCTTTGTTGGTCATAAATCGGCCTCTTTTTCTTATCTTGGAAATGGATAAATTACGACAATGCTAATTGTTGCCTAGGCAAGCTCCTTATTAATCAATACGGCACCCTTGCTGGGCACCGCCGGATGCTATCCAGTCACTAAAAGACTTGCTTTTGGGATTTGTTGATATTCGCCTGACGCCGATCGTCGTCAG
>JBCCFQ010000638.1:0-2939 GCA_039029655.1 Pseudomonadota bacterium
GAGTTCTGGGAGTCATTGAACACATCATCGGAATAAGCATAGTCTACTCTAAAGGATAGACCACCTTTATCTTGTAGAGACCAAGTGTACTCGGCGCCAATGTTAAACTGGTTCTCCGGTGTATTGACCAAACTGGCGGTTTCATCAATGGTAAGTGACAAACCTGGGATGTCGGTGATGCTTGTATACTCCGCATCGGTGTATCCGTATCCAACCTCCAATAAAAATGCCTCTGAAAGCAAAGCGGCCAACTCAAGTTCCAGGCCTTGGATGTCCACACTGCCTGCGTTGGCGGTAATGGGACCGCCAAGGTTATCGAAAAAGGTGACCTGAGCATCTTCATAGTCCATAGAGAAGATGGCGCCGTTTAGTCGAAATCGATTGTCTGCACTCTGCCACTTCACACCAATCTCATGGGCATCAACGAATTCCGGCTCAAACGTCAGGGGTTCTGGGCGCGCCTCAACATAGCGCAACACAAAGCCTCCACTTTTGAATCCCTCAGAGTAACTGTAGTACAGCAGTGTGTTGTCTTGGGCCTGCCAGTCCACTCCCAGTTTGATGGTGGTTTCGTCAAAGCCCTCATTAGCAATGCCGCTACCGTTACCGACAATGGGAATCAGTCCGGTCACAAGATCTCCGTTCTCATTCACCGCCGCCAAAGGAACAGGCAAAGGGTTCCCATCGATGTCGGCCGCAATATATTGAGTGTAGGTAAACTCTTTGTCGTCGCTGGTGTTTCTTACGCCTGCTGTTATGCCTACGGTATCGGTTACGTTCCAGTTGAGTTGTGCATAAATGGCCTCACTGGAGTTGTCTACTTCCGCAAAGTTGTTTACCGCTGCCGGAAAACCGAACGGATTGGCCGGATCATCTACGTTGGGTAGAAAAATGGGTACGAAAACGTCATCGTTCCCATCTTCTTCAAAATAGTAGATGCCGGCTACGTAAGTTAAGGTATCCCCAACGTTGCCAGTCAACTGCAATTCATGACTGACCTGTTCATGCTCGTAGTCGCTATTGAATGTATGGGTAATAGCTACCGGCGTATTGTCTGGGTCTCGAAAGAACTCACCGTCGGTCTCCCTGTAGGCACCAACGTATTTTAGATCCCAATTGTCCGCCGAGTAATTTGCTATGAAAGAGAGACCTTGGATATCCAGGTCCGTGCCCGTGGGCCCAGTCGCAAAACTAATGTCATCTTCAGGATTGACGAGAAAGTCGGCAAGATCCGGGGCGGTCGGATCAAATGCGGCGCGAAACAGGTCGTAACCAATGGTGCTGGCCCCGGGTGTGAACCCCAAAATGACCGAACCCGCACTGTTCTCATCAATACGGGTAAAGTCATAACTTAGCTGAAAGTCCCAATTGTCTGTTGGCTCATAGACTGCCGTGGCGCGAAAAGCCAGCTTGTCTTCGTCGCCCAATTCATCACCCATTAACACACGGTCAACAAATCCGTCACGTGTTTTTTGAGAAATTGCCACACTGGCACGGAAATCTTCACTGAAAGGTAGGTCAGCTGAAGCACGTAAGTCGGCGCGGGAAAAATTACCCACCGTTGCTTCCACCCGGGCGGCATATTCCTCGCCTGGTTTTCTGGAAGTAATGTTGAGGGCACCACCAATGGTGTTGCGTCCGAACAGAGTACCCTGTGGACCTCGCAGCACTTCCACTCGTTCAACATCCAGTACATCCAATACACCACCGGCAGAGCGAGACATATACACTCCGTCAATGTAGGTGCCTACACCTGGATCTGTAGTCAAACTAAAGTCGGTGTTACCAATGCCTCGAATGAAAACCACGGCCCCCGATGACAAACCACTCACGGGTGAGGTGGTATCAAAGACCAGGTTGGGTGTGAATTCTGCCAACTCGGAGATGTCGTCGATGCCCTTATTGGCGATAGCGTTTGCCGTGAACGCCGTAACAGCGATGGGAGTGTTTTGTAGACCCTCCTCTCGCTTTTGCGCGGTAACAACGATTTCCTCCAGTGCCGCTTGAGCGAAAGACACGCTTGGCGTTAAGGGCGCACACATTATTAAAAAGCCGAGTAGACTCACACCCGATTTGGGTAAGCGAACTTGAACTACTGTCATGGTTTTCCCCCTAACCCCTTTGTCTGAACTGACACTGAGCTTACGAGGGACCAAATAGTCACTCCATGACTGGAAAGGCCCTATTACATGTCGATTTGTGCACTCCGGGTCACGAGGACATGTGAGCGACGGCGGTATCCAACTTTGAAAGAATCTGGGTGAGCTGTTTGCGCTCTGATTGGGTGAGTGCGCTGAGCAAAGCCTTCTCATATTGCAAAGCAGCGGGTGCCACCTGATCATAGGCTCTGCGACCCTTGGCGGTAAGATTGAGGTGTGCCACACGTCCATCGGATTGAGAGGCTTGTCGGCGCACATGTCCGTCGGCAATTAACCCTTTCACAGCCCGGGTCACCGTGACCTTGTCTTGAGCAGTTTTTGCCGCCACCTGACTACTGGTTAGACCCGCCTCCTCTCCCAGGACCGCCAGGACACGCCACTGTGCGCGACTCAGAGACAGAATATCAACATAGGCCCGACCGATTAAGTCACTGATTTTATTGGTAGTGACCGACAGCTGATAGGGCAAAAAAGTGGCTAAACGTAAATTCTTCATTTCATTTGCAATTAGTTACATATGAAACTATTATACCCTAATACTCATTATTATCAATGCGGTTGGCGTTAGGAGAACAAGAAATGAAGTTGGCTTCTTTGAAACACGGTAGAGACGGTCGTCTCGTGGTTGTGAGCAAAAACATGACGCAATGTGTAGAGGTAAGCGACATTGCGCTCACGTTGCAAAGCGCATTGGACGACTGGGCTGCTACAGAACCAAAACTTAACAGTGTTTATGAGAAACTCAACAACGGCATCATCTCAGGCCAAAGCTTTGACCCA
>JBCCFQ010000639.1:0-2937 GCA_039029655.1 Pseudomonadota bacterium
ATCACAAATTGCTGAAAGACAGAACGGTTTTCGACAATGTTGCTTTACCTTTAGTGATTGGTGGCGTAAGTCACCGGGACATCGGTCGACGGGTAAGGGCTGCCCTGGATCAGGTTGGGCTTTTGAGTAAGGAAAAGCAAAACCCGGATGCCTTGTCCAGTGGCGAACAACAGCGAGTAGGCATCGCTAGAGCTGTTGTCTCCACGCCTCAGTTACTCATCGCAGATGAGCCTACCGGTAATCTAGACCCTCGCTTGTCCGAAGAGATCATGAGTTTGTTCTCACGGTTCAATGAAGTGGGTGTAACCGTGGTCATCGCCAGCCACGATCACTATCTAATAGAGCGTTTGCCCGGGCGCATGATTACCTTGGACCAGGGTCAGTTGGTCAACTCCGGAGTGTCTGTGTTATGACCTCCCGCAACCCGTTGCAACTCAGTGTTGGGCAAACCATAAAGAACTATTTTTTACGCCATTTTCAAACCTTCTTAGGCACTATGGGGCGTCTATACGCCAATCCGGTGGCGAGCTTAATGACCATTTTGGTGATCGGTGTGGCTTTAGCGTTGCCGGCGTTGTTGCAGATGATGGTTAACAACGGCACCCGACTGAGTGGACAATGGAACAACGTATACGACATTTCGGTGTTCATGTCCGAAGGTACGTCCATCGATTCAGCCAGAAGCTATTCCCAGGAACTCATCAGTCACGACGCAATCATCACAACCAAAGTCATCCCCGCTGATGATGCGTTGGAACGCTTCAAAAACAATCCCGACTTTGGCGCCTCTGTGGAAACACTTGATGTTAACCCCTTGCCTCATGTGGTTGTGGTTACACCTGCACCTACCCACACAGGTACGCAGTCTATCGCCGATCTTAAGGCACAACTGCAAGGGGAACCCAATGTAGACGTTGTACAAAGCGACGGTGTTTGGATCAATCGTCTCAATAAACTGGTGGAGATCCTCAAACGCAGCGTTGCCAGCGCGTTTGGACTACTGGCCCTGGCGGTGATGTTGATCGTGGGTAACACCATTCGTCTGGACATCGAGAATCGTCGGGAAGAAATCATCATCACCAAATTGGTTGGGGGTAGTAACGGATTCATTCGTCGACCCTTTTTGTACTTTGGTGCCTGGTACGGCTTCGCCGGTGGGGTTTGCGCCCTGTTGGTGGTCATGGGCGTGGGTCTGCTGCTGGACGGGCCGGTGGCTGAGCTTGCCAGCCTATATGGGAGCGACTTCGCGCTGGGGTACCTATCCCCCTGGGAAGCGCTGGGTCTAATCGGGGTTGGCACTCTTTTGGGGTGGCTGGGCGCCTGGCTTGCTGCGCAGCGGCATCTGCATGCAATTGAGCCTCGATAATTAGAATAAACCTCTGTTTTTAGAGCATATAATTGCCGGTTCTTTAGGGAACTAAAGTCGTTATTAGCACTCTAAGATGGTGAGTGCTAAAATATGAGTCCATTGAAAAGGAGGACTTCTATGTCCACGGCTTTGGTGCCAACACAAAACAACTTGCTTAATGTGAGCCCCCTGGGCAACTTGGATAGTTATATTCATGCGGTGTCCGGCGTGCCAGTCTTATCCGCCCAAGAAGAGCGGGATTTGGCCACGGAGTTTCAACAAGACGGCAATTTACAGTCTGCTCGGCAACTGGTCATTTCTAATTTGCGGTTTGTGGTGCATATCGCCAGGGGTTATGGCGGTTATGGATTACCTCTGGGAGATCTGGTCCAGGAAGGTAATGTCGGCCTGATGAAGGCTGTGAAAAGATTCGATCCCACAGTGGGTGTCCGCTTAGTGTCCTTTGCTGTGCACTGGATTCGAGCCGAAATACATGAGTTTGTTTTACGTAACTGGCGTTTGGTGAAAGTTGCTACCACCAAGGCGCAACGTAAACTGTTCTTTAACCTTCGAAAATCAAAAAGTCATTTGGGCTGGCTGAGTCAGGACGAAACCCGCTCGGTGGCCAGTGATTTAGGTGTCAGTGAACGAGAAGTGACGGAAATGGAGCAACGTCTGTCGGCCAGGGACTTAGGTTACGACCAGCCCAGCGACAACGATGACGACAACGTGACCTTTGCGCCAGCCGCTTATCTGGCAAGCCCAGGTGGCGATCCAGCCAGCCTTATCGAACAACACGATTGGGAACAAGACGCTCAAAGCCAGCTGTTGGACGCTCTGGACGGGCTTGATGAACGCAGCCAAGACATCATCAAGAAACGTTGGTTGTCTGAAAAGAAGACCACCCTCAAAGAACTGGCAGAGCAATACAACGTATCGGCGGAGCGAATTCGCCAGATCGAAAATAACGCCATGAAAACCATGCGAGGTGCTGTCAATTTAAGCTAAACGCAAAAGATTGTTGAAATGACCCGGGCTTTGGCCCGGGTTTTTTTTTGCCTATTTGACCCCATCATAGACGTCCCCTTAGTATGAAACGGTCTGGTTTAAAAGAACAAAAACTGCTTCTTAAGATTAACAAACACAAGGATAAAGACTATGGCCGTTGCAAGAGTCACAGAAATCATTGCTTCCTCATCTAAGAGCTTTGAAGATGCCGCACGCATTGGCGTTCGCAGAGCATGCAAAACCTTGGAGGGTGTACAGGGAGCCTGGGTAGAAAGCCAAAAAGTTATTGTTGAAAAAAACAGGATCAAAGCTTATCGGGTTGGGTTGAAGGTCACCTTCGTACTTAAAGCCTGAGGATAGCCTTCTATTTTGTTTCGACGCGGGGGACACAAGCGCCCTCGCGTCAGTTACTACAGTTCTTCTGGTTTCTTGAGTTTGAGCTTCTCCAGCAATGCATCAAACCTTGGATCATCCCTTAAGTTGGCGTTCATGGGATGAACCATGGTCCAGGTGAGTTGGGCATCCTGTTGCTCGTAAGCCCTGTCCCACAACTCAAATGCGGCGTCACTGTTGCCCATAAA
>JBCCFQ010000640.1:0-2931 GCA_039029655.1 Pseudomonadota bacterium
ATGACGACCGTGCCACGGCTTTGTCCAACGGCAGTCGACGTATCTTACAAAGCATTGGCTTGTGGCCGAGCCTTGAAAATCATGCGTGCGAAATAAAGACCATCCACGTGTCCGATCAGGGTCGTTTTGGCATGACTCGAATCAAGCACACCGAGGAAGGTGTGGATGCATTGGGCTATGTCGTTGAGAACCGCATTATGGGTCGCGCTTTGTATGATCGTTTGTCCCATTCCACCCAGGTCACGCTATTGGCCCCGGTCAAGGTGACAGACGTTGCTACTTCGCTTGATGGTGGACTGATTTCAGTGGTGACGGAAGCGGGCCAGACGGTACAGCTTAAGGGTCGGTTAATTGTCGCTGCAGACGGGGCCAAATCTGTTATCCGCGATGGTCTGGGTATTGCCGCCGACATTTGGGACTATGAGCAAAGCGCGGTTATTACTAATGTCTCTCCCGATCTATTTCACGATCACATTGCCTACGAGCGATTCACGGAGTCTGGGCCCCTGGCGATTTTGCCGCTAACCGCCACCGAAGGTGAAAAACCGGATCCAAAACGCTGCTCTGTGGTCTTTGTGGTGGATAGTGTGGACGCGAGTGGTATCGCTCAGATGCCCGACGAAGATTTCTTAGAGTGCTTGCAGAAGCGGTTTGGTTTTCGTCTTGGCCGCTTTAGGACGGTAGGTGATCGAGCCGTCTACCCCTTGTCCTTAACTCGAGCGCAGAAATCTGTTGCTGAACGCAGCGCAATCATCGGAAATGCGGCACATGCTCTGCACCCCATTGCCGGGCAAGGCTTCAATCTTGGACTGAGAGATGTGGCCGCGCTGGCTGACGTATTGGCAGATGCCGTGGCGGACTCACAGGACCTAGGCGGCGATCCAGTTCTGAATCGCTACGCGGCGTGGCGTGAGCGAGATCAAAAAGATGTGGTTCGCTTGACTGATGGTTTGGTTCGTTTGTTTAGGAACCCGCTGTCACCGGTGCGAATGGGACGCAACTTGGGTCTATTGGGGCTAGATTTGATTCCTGGAGCGAAGAGCCTGTTAGCCCAACAGACCATGGGATTGAGGGGTAAGTTACCCAGGCTTGCTCGTGGGTTGGGTTTGAAATGAGTCTCACCACGGATGTGTGTGTTGTTGGTGCGGGTATGGTGGGTGCAACGGCGGCGGTGTTGTTGGCTAAGCTGGACCCGGCCTTGACAGTCATTGTGGTTGATCGGTCATTGCCCGACCCCTACACCAACAAGGAAAACGTAGATGTTCGAGTCTCTGCTGTGTCTCGCGCATCTCAACGGGTGCTCGCCGCTTGTGGCGCATGGGAGGAAGTGGCTGACTTTCGTCATTCTCCCTATGAAAAGATGCGGGTATGGGATGCGGCAACGTCGTTCGATCAAGGGATTGAATTTGATTGCGCGGAAATTGCAGAACCAGACTTGGGGAGCATAGTTGAGAACCGCGTCATTCAATTGGCATTGATCCGACAGATGCGCTCCCTGGACAACATTGATCTTGTGGTTCCCGCAACGGTTCAGGGACTGTCAATGGCCGATGATTACCAAAAGGTCAGGTTGGAGGACGGTCGTGATATTGCCTGCAAGTTAGTGGTAGCAGCGGATGGAGCTCAATCGAAGGTGCGGGACTTGGCCGCTATTCCAGTGAAAGGGTGGAGTTATGAACAAAAGGGCGTAGTTGCCACAGTGAGAACCCAGAGGCCTCATGAGAACACCGCTTGGCAACGCTTCTTGCCCCATGGCCCCATTGCTTTCCTACCTTTAAGCGATGGTCGCAGTTCTATCGTTTGGTCTTGTCCGGAGGATCTGGCTACCAGCTTGATGGAGATGTCTGAGTCTTCTTTTAATCAGGAAGTGACTCAGGCGTTGGATGATGTTCTGGGTGACGTATGCTGTGATTCACCTCGTGCCAGTTTTCCCCTTTCTTTGATGCATGCGCAACACTATGTCACTGAAGGGTTGGCGTTGATTGGAGATGCAGCCCACGTTGTTCATCCACTAGCGGGTCAAGGTGCTAACTTGGGATTTCTCGATGCAGCATGTTTAGCCGAAGTTGTGGGGAACAGCCTAGCCACCCGGGATTATTTTTTCGAGACCCGTACTTTGCGAAAGTACGAACGTTGGAGAAAAGGAGAAAACCTATTGGTGATGTCCCTGTTGGATGGTTTGAAAAGACTGTTTGACGCAGAATCTCTAACAACATTGAGAAGTCGAGGTCTTGGTTGGGTAGCTGGGGTGGCGCCCGTCAAGAATCAATTGGTGCGTCAGGCGATGGGGTTGACGGGTGATTTGCCCGCCATAGCCCGTCGATAGGAGGAACGATAATGAGTGAGTTATTGGAGAAAAAGTGTAAACCCTGTGAGGGTACGGTTCCGGCCTTAACCAAACAACAGATTGATGATCTGTCGCCTCATATCCCGGGGTGGTCGGTTGATGCCAACGGGGTGGAGATTTCTCGCCGCTTTGAATTCAACAACTTTTATCGCACTATGGCATTCGTCAATGCAGTGGCTTGGGTGGCAAACCAGGAAGGGCATCATCCTGACCTGGAGGTCCACTACGCCGAGTGTTTGGTTCGCTACACCACCCATGCCATCAATGGTCTCACCGAGAATGACTTTATTTGTGCAGCCAAAATCAATGAGTTAGCGAAGTAGTGCTGGAATCCCGTGGTTCCAAAGGAAGGATATATTGGAATTTTTGATGCTTAGCAATCGTTTTTCCTAGAATAATCATAGAGTTAATCTTGATTTCCCACGCTCTCTCAGACCCTATATATATAAGAGTCCTTCTTAACCCTGCTGGTGGTATCAGTGCCATCAATCCGCTATTATTCCGGCCCTCAATCGTGGACAGGTTTCGTGAGAGAGATCTCCAAAAAGATCGCCGAAGGCGCAACTGCCCGGAAACGCTCAGGC
>JBCCFQ010000641.1:0-2927 GCA_039029655.1 Pseudomonadota bacterium
ACGCGCTTTGCCATGCTTGCAACGGGTCTGATAGTGCTCGTCATCGCACTGTCTGTCCAAGGTGAAATATTCTGGATCACCTATTTCGCCGGGCCGGTATTTGCATCGTCCTGGGGTTTTGTCGCATTTATGAGTATATGGAGCTCACGTATTACCGAAGGCGGCGCGTTCTGGGGAATTATTGCCGGGTTTGTTGGTAATGTGATTACCAACCTTATTACTTTAGTGGGTGGTGTTAACCTGCCTGTCTATCTCGATCCTATTCTGGTGGGTGCAGTTGTCAGCTTCTTTGTGATTCTAGTTGTCTCATCCAGAGGCGTTGTGACGGAAGAAGAGCACCATTTTCGCGCAAGCTTACACGTTAATCCGAAGTCAGAGTACCAACCCGGCAAACTGACCTATACCCTTATGTGGCCCAAGTTTATGATTATTATCGGGATCGCAACGAGCTTGTTAATGATTGTACTCTGGGCCGTTCCCTACCATCAGGCGCTTGGCAAGGGGACAATATTGATGACAGGGGAGTTTTTCTTTTCCCTGGTGTACGGCGGTTTTCTCGTTCTGGCCGGCATCATCAGCTGGTGGGGCATCCTAAAATACTATAGAGAGAGATAAGCTCGCCTAGGGTGGGTGGCAAGGACATCACGGCCTTTAAGAATCAGTGGAATGGTTTGCGCCTGGATAGGCGTCGTCTGCGTATAGCCTTGCGTACTCACAGCACGCACTAGCCTGCGTCCAATCTTTGAATAAAAATGCTCTAGTCCACCGTTTCACAACCAGCGATCTTATTTCTTACACCGAACTCGCGCTAACCAGTTAAGGGATTTGCAAGGGTTCTCACCCCTTAACTTAATGGCCGTGGTGCGCTCACCCAACCTACAAGGCAACAAGACCGGCTTAGGCCGAAGCCTGGGTAGTTTGTACTGGCGTTTTCTTTGTTCGAAGTGCGCGCCACAGACCGTGTGTGCTGAAACAATCCCAGCCCCAGCGTAACCAGCGCAATAAAGCGAAGGCCAACCACAGCGCCCATAACAACATCGCCAATTGATACACCAATAATGACAAAGAAATCACCCAACCTTGCGGCAGTGCATCGTCAATTCGGTCCTGATACCAATTCAGGGTATAGCGGCTTGAGTCGTTGCCGTCGATTTGCATGTCGGGGTGGTCGAGTAGGCCCTGGGCAATGGCGGCTAACAAAATGCTCAGCATGGCAACGGTAAGGCCGACTAGGGTCAGTTGAGTAAAGTTAAATCGCCATTTGCCGGCGTCTTCAGGCAAGTGGCTACGCCATTGCAAAGCTGCGAACCAAGCGACAACAACTAAGCTGGCAGTGATGTGTAATTGGCTCACGACGGCGCCGATTAGAAACCATTCCCAGGTGCGGAGTGGGGCGAATTTTAAGCGGCCTAAGATTACGGAAATCACGGCGATAATCAGCAAGATGCCCCAGATCAACACAGCCGGTCCCATGGCCGGACCGCCGGTGAATAGAATCCAGCGGTCGCGTGGCATCGACAATGTGATTTGGCTGTTAGCACTGGGGGCATTGAGATTAACCGTTGGGGTTTCGTAGCGCCACTGCATTCCTTGGGATTGGTGGAAGGTCATAGCGATTGACTGTGCACCGGGATGGACAGGCAGCGTGACTTGATTATCGGTTTGACGCACGGGTTGGGCTTTGCCATCAATTGTCAGCGATTGTAGTTCGGCATCGCTGGGCAGTTCGATGATATGGCGGCTGCCACGGCTGCTACGTAGGGATAAAGTCAGGGTTGATTTGGTGGCGCGTCTACCCGGTTCAACATTTAGTGACACGGCATCAATGGTCATATCTCGGCCGGGCACGCCGTCTGGGCGAGTCAGTGTTAATGTCACCGTCTCGCCTGGCCAGGGTCGCCACTCGGGTAGCCAGCGGCCTTGGTTTTGGTGATGAACCACAGGGATTCCATCAATCTCGACATGCCAAATCGCGCTGGCATCGAGTCGCCAAACCTCTCGCCAAGCGACAGTTTCAGGCGCGGTGAGTTTAATGTCTGGTTGCTTGTCGAATACTGACTGCCAGCCGGTTTCTGATTGATTCGGTGCCAGGCTTAACAAGGCTTTACCATTTTTGACGCGCGGTGTTTCGCTGGTGACCGACTCGCCGGGGAGTAAAGGAATTTCTAACACGACGGCCGTACCCAGCGGTGTCAACCGGCGCACTCGGGTTTCCACCTGCCAATCCAAACCCAGTAGCAAAGTACGTTCAACTTCGATAAACACGGGTAACGCGCCCATTTCCAGTGTGGTTTGATCGGTTTGACTGGCTTCGCGGGTGAATTCGAGTTGGTTGTCGGTGATGCCGTTGCGATGTAGACCTTGCACTTGCCAGCCTTTGGCTTGTACCGACACATAACGCGGCTTGAGTGGTAATGGCAGTTGTACGGTTGCGCGAGCGGGCAGTTCACCGCTTAGTTTGACTGTCGAGACACCGCTGGGCAGTAGTAGCCACAAGTGACCGTCCTCACGGCGTAGCAGGCCTTCTGGCGCTTGGCCATTCACTGTTACGCTACGTGGCAGCCATTGTTTGGCCTCGCCGGGTAGCGGCACGGCGACTTGTTCGGCGGTGTGAATTTCCAATTCAGCAGTCAGTTGTCCCGCATTAAGTTGCACCTGCATGGTGGCAATATCTGCGCACGCGGGTAGACATGTTTTGGCCGCCAACAGGCGTTTTTCCAGCGTGTCGAGTAGATATTGCGGCGGCCATTCGGTCTGGGCTGATAAGTTTGTCGGGGCCGAACCAACGACCACGGCACCTGCTACCAGCCAGGGTAACAATGCGGCAGGCGCAGCTTTTGGCATGCCCGGCAGGCGCGTGTGACGCCCCACGGTAATCCATAGCAAGAAGGCGGTGAGTATGCCCAGCAAGATGACACGGATAATCC
>JBCCFQ010000642.1:0-2927 GCA_039029655.1 Pseudomonadota bacterium
ACGGAACCGTCGACGATGTAATACAAAATGTCGGGGAGATCACCTGCGTGAATAACAGTGGTTTTAGCTGAAATGGTTCTGAGTCGACAGTAACTTAAGAAGCGATTAATAGCGGGGATGTCGCTAAGCTCTTTCGCAGTCTCTTCCATACTTGCCTCATCTTGGTAGAAGTTTGCAAAATCAAGACGTTATATTAGAAGCGCCCGAAGCTCAAGGGGTAAAGACGCGATTGACCATAATTCGTGCGGGTTTTAGCGTCAAAGTTAAAGTGTCGCATGAGCTATTGGAGGGTAAATCATATCCAACGCGCTGTTCTGGTCATGATTTTTGACACCACACCCATCAGTCCCACGAGGGGCGGCGGTAGGGGCTCGCCACCCGCTTTGCTTGCAGATTCACCATGTTTTTGTTCGTCAATCTTCATTTGCTCCAGAATCGCGCGGGATTTTCTGTCTTCTGTGGGCAGTTTTTGCAAGTGTTTGTCCAGGTGGTTAACCACTTGACGCTCTGTCTCGGCCACAAACCCCAAGCTCCAGCGGTCTCCAGCCATGCCCGCCAACGCCCCGATGGCAAAAGATCCGGCATACCAGATGGGGTCCAAAAGACTGCGATGGCTGTTGAGCTCATCTAGGCGTTGAGCACACCATGCCAGGTGCTCCACTTCCTCGTCCGCCGCTTCGCTCATGGCCCGCTTAACTGTGCCGGATCGCGCGGTAATACTTTGAGCGTGATATAGGGCTTGGGCGGCAATCTCCCCGGCGTGATTAACCCGCATTAGTTGGGCAGAACGGAGTCGATCCGCTTCAGAGAGGCTATCGTCGTTGTATGTTGCAGCGTCCAAAGGCAACGAAGTGGTGCTAGTTTCACGAGTCAGGTTTCTTAACCCTTTGTCGAATTCCACCAGTACCCGGTCTGCAAGGGACAGTCGGTTGTCTTGATTCATGTGGTCATATTAACACGACGAGCCCTCTTTCCCGTTAACTTCAGAACCTCATGAAAGTTGTAAAACTTAGTCAAAATAGATCATTAGGGCTTTAAGTTGTAAGTTTTTCTCGTATCATATTGCGCTGCGACTATGGGGTCGACGCTGGGTCGGAGCCCTCGGGTCACACCCGAAAAAAAATAATAGGAGATAAAAAATGAAGAAATTAAGGGCTCTGTTTGCCATTTCATTGGGGCTAATTCCCTTTGGTCTAGTGCAGGCTCATGAAGAACCTCCAGCAGAAGCAGGGCCGACCAGCCCGTGGTCTGGCAAGGTTGGGGTGGGTTACCTCGCCACCGCTGGCAACTCGGACAACACAGCGCTGAACGCCAATTTTGATCTTGCTTATGATAAAGACAAGTGGCATCACCTTCTTAATGCGGTGGCGTTGGGTACGGTGGCTGATGATGTCACTACAGCCGAGCGTTACCAGCTTGGATATAAGGCTCAATACGATTTCTCCGAATTCAACTATGTGTTTGGATTGCTGGGTTGGGAAAAGGACCGATTCAGCGGTGTGGCCGAGCAGACAACCCAGGCTGTGGGTTATGGTCGTCGGATTATAAATAACGAACGTCACGTGCTAAACGCTGAAGTTGGTGTGGGTGCCAAACAACTGGATTTCGCTGATGGCACCGAAGAGAGCGGCACCGTGCTCCGAGGCGCTATGGACTATGCATGGGCCATTTCAGACACAGCCAATTTCACTCAAACCTTGGCGTTGGAGAACGGCGCGGACAATACCTATATTGAGTCGGTGAGTTCACTGGGAGCTACCATTGTGGGCAACATTGGCCTGAGTATTTCTTACACTGTCAAACACAATACAGACGCGCCGGTGGGGTTTGATGAGACGGATACTTATACGGCGGTTAATTTGGATTACGTGTTTTAGGATTTTTGCTCCTAGGATTTGGTCGAAGCCTGGGGCCCCAGGCTTCGGACTGCAGACTCCGGGTCTCCAGACGGGGAGTTGCATTCCGACCCAGTCCAGTATCATCAGCCCGAAGCCCGAAGCCCGAAGCCCGAAGCCATTTTAGTCAACCCTCTGATTTATATAGGCTTTCTCACAGCCATCAATTTGTCAGCCCCGAGCACTTTTTATCCCCCCAGCATTGCATTGTGGTCAGTCGTTCAGTATGATTGCCGGCTTTTCCGTACCGCGTGAGCGGTGGAGTCCCTATTGCCATGAAAACTTACAGCGCCAAGGCCGAGACCGTCAGACGAGACTGGTATGTCGTTGATGCGACAGACAAAACTTTGGGGCGTTTGGCGACCGAAATAGCGCGCCGACTGCGAGGCAAACACAAGCCCGAATACACTCCACACGTGGATACCGGTGATTACATTATTGTCGTGAATGCTGAGAAGATTCGAGTGACGGGCCGCAAGCTTACCGACAAGCTATATCACCGCCACACTGGGTACATTGGCAATCTGAAGACCATCGCTTTGGACAAGTTGTTGGTTCGCACTCCAGAGCGCGCCATTCAGTATGCGGTCAAAGGCATGCTGCCCAAGAATTCCTTGGGTCGTTCAATGTTCAAGAAACTGAAGGTGTATGCCGGATCCGAACACAAACATGCTTCCCAACAACCACAAGTGTTAGAAATTAACGCATAAGAACTTAAAGATAGACATTAAATTATGAGCACAGACGTTTATTACGGCACCGGGCGCAGAAAGTCTTCCACCGCTCGGGTATTCATGAAAGCCGGTAGTGGCAGTATCATGGTGAACAACAAGGGTCTGGATGACTTTTTCGGTCGCGAGACGGCGCGAATGATTGTTCGCCAACCGTTGGAATTGGCTGAAATGGTCGATAAGTTTGATGTCACGGTTTCCGTAAAAGGTGGCGGCACCACCGGACAAGCGGGTGCGATTCGATTGGGGCTGACCCGAGCTCTGATGGAGTACGACGAAGCGCTTCGTAAGCCGCTTCGCC
>JBCCFQ010000643.1:0-2917 GCA_039029655.1 Pseudomonadota bacterium
ACGGCTTCGATCTTGAATTCGCGTGGATAGGTTTTGTAGGGTCTTCGGTTGTTTGTCATTAGAGTACTCCTGAGAGATTATTGTCTCTCAATTACGTACTCCGTCAAACTATGGCAGGTTCACTCTGACCCCAATCACGCACACATTTTGTTTATTCGTTGAACAGATAAAATAGTGGGATTATTATCCCTATACTCCAACAGAAAGTAGCGAAGTCGAACGATGACGAAAAACCAAACAATGCGCGCCGTCCTATGGACGGGCTTCGGCGGTCCAGAAAAACTTGAATATCGAGAGGATGCCCCTGTTCCAACACCAAAACCCGATGACGTTCTGATCAAAGTCGGTGCGTGCGGTTGCAATAATACGGACATTTGGAACCGCGAGGGAGCCTATGGAAAGAGCGACAACGTCGACGCCGAGTCCGGCTGGCTGCGCGAGCAGGGTGGTTTCAGTTTTCCGCGAATTCAAGGCGCCGATATCGCCGGTGAAATCGTGGCGGTTGGTGAAAATGTACCCCAAACCCGCATTGGGGAACGCGTGTTGGTTAACCTCACCTTGTATGGATGGGCGGGTAGAGGCGAAGGTCTTTTTGACGCAGGTTACATCGGCAGCGAAATTGATGGTGGTTTTGCCGAATACACGGTTGTCCCTGCAGCAAATGCCCTTGAAGTTTCGAGTGACTGTTCCTTTGTCTAATTGGCGGCAATGGGTCCCGCTTCTTCTTTAACCGCCTATCACATGCTGAACCGTGGGCGATTGATCGCGGACGAAACTGTTGTAATTACGGGAGCGTCAGGCGGCGTCGGCACCGGTGCAGTCCAACTCGCTCGAATCATCGGTGCTCACGTTGTTGCAATCACAAGTGGTGATAAGGCAGACCTGATACGCGATCTGGGAGCTCATGCTGTCGTCGATCGAAATTCGCCGGATTTGGCAGCAGCGATTAGAGAGGCGTCGAAAGATCGCCCCATTGATCTTGTTGCTGATGTGGTTGCGGGAGACCAGTTACACACTCTTTTTGAAGTTTTGCGTCCTGGTGGCCGAATTGTGACTGCAGGTTCTATCGCCGGCCCGGTCGTGCCGTTTGATGTACGCACGCTCTATTTGAAGCATCTGGATTTTGTGGGATCGACGATGGGCACGGAAGACGAGTTTGCAAAACTAGTAGAGTTTATAAACGACGGTCGTTTCAAACCTGTTGTTGGAGGTGTCTATGACCTCAAAGACTTGCGCGATGCCCAGAGCGATTTCGTGGCAAAGAAATTCGTTGGTAACCTCGTCGTCGTGCCGCAGAGGACATAGTTTTTCTGGTCACGTTTTCCGTCAGATGGACGTCGCAGGTCTCGTTCTACTTACTGCGCACAGCGCCCTTTCGAGAGTTTGGGGTTAGTGTCGCAACTTTCTTCCCGACTACTGAAGTTCGGTAGAAACTATCTTCGGACTCTAATATTTACAACTCTGATCCCAATCTAGCTATTACCTGACCTGGAGATTTAAAAACGGATAGCCCGACCCCTGTTGTACCAGGAAAACGATAAACTACTGGCCACCGCGCACAAGGCGCACACTCGCGTTCTGGAAGCGAACACCCGTAAGGGAAGTACCATCGTTGAAATTGACATACCAGGAATTGGCTGCATCACTGCCACTCGGCGAGCCCGACTGGTAATTTGTGCTGGGAGTGTTTGGGAAAACGTCTTCATTGATGGCGGGGTTTTCGCATCTTTGCTCAACAATGCTCTGCAGCTCTCTGATATTCGGCGCTCGCCAATCGTTATAGCCTCCCAATGCACTGGCATCGGCGTCAAGCAGGACACCTCGCCAACTACGTGGGGTAGCCGTGCCGGTGCAATCCGTTATCGTTTGCCCAATGCTACATTTAGCCCACATCAACCCTGTTTTCGTATCTGTAACTGTGCCGTCGCCATGGTCAACAAACTGCTCTGTGGGTGTACTAGCAGGTATCTCCGCCTCAGTCTTACACGCGGCCCAGACACTGGTTGAACCCATCAGTAAAAGACACGACAGGATGATGTTGAACCTTCCAAAGTAGCTCTGTTGGCGCGGTTTTTGGTATTGGGTCGTCATCATCGTGTTTAGGGAGATGTGGTAATTATTATTACTGAGCTGATCTAACCAGGCGCAGCTCCTGCGGATTATCTCGGGAGCTGGTAAGAGAGGTTCCGGCAATAAAATTAACATACCAGGCCAACACTGAATTCGCTGCACTTGGTGAGGCCGTCCAATAAGACGTACTGGTGTTTGGGAAGTAGTTGGAATCGATACTCGGACTGGTTTCATTAAAATGGACTAAGCTTTCCAGCTCCTGACGAGTGGGTACTCGCCAGTCATTAAAGCCACAAAAATTATTAGCGTTACTCCCATTTACCAACGTATCCCAATCATCGTGGTAGGTGCCATATCCCGAACCCAGGACGGTAACTCCACCCCATTTATAAATATTACTAAAATTGTGAATGCTGGCGTCGTTGGTTTTTACTTCCCACACCAGCCCCGTAACATTGTCTTTTACGCATGTCCAGGGAGTTGTTGAGTAATCGTCCGATTGATCTGCCAATGGATCCCCATTGGCATCCAATTTGGTAAAGCTAAATCCCGCATCGCCATCTGTGTTGTCATTCTCAGTGACGTCGCGACCATTCGAGCAATCCTGGCGGCTAACGATTTCGCCCGTGCAACCTGTGTTGTTACCACTGGAATAGTTACCACCAAACGTGATGCCGGTATCGTTTAAAAGCCCTGTTGCTAAGACACCCTCGTCACCCAAAAGCAGTGCCGAGATAATCGGTGTTATATTCTGAGCGGCACTGGGGATGGCAAGGAATATCGTTGTCAGTAAACATAGCTGAACCCCTTTGAAAAAGCTTGGCATTTCTAATTGGGAATTTGCTGC
>JBCCFQ010000644.1:0-2910 GCA_039029655.1 Pseudomonadota bacterium
CTGAATTAAAACAATATCTTAGGCTTTAAGCCCCTTTCGATAGGCGCTGGGGGTCACGCCCTCATAGCTCTTGAATGCGCTGTTGAAAATGGACAACGATTTGTACCCACAGTCCATGGCGATGGTTAGAATGGGTAGATGAAACTTGCTCGGATCTTCAAACCCACGTTTTACCGCCTCCACACGGAACGTATTTAGATACGCACTGAAGTTGGCATAGCCCAACTCCTGATTGATCAACGCCCTGAGGCGGTGTTGGTTCACCCCAAGTTGGCTTGCGAGGGATTTGATTGTCAGGCCTGCTTCACGAAAGGCCTCATCGTGTTCCATTAGCTCTTTCAAAGTTGTTTTTAGGCGTTCGTCCTGCTCAGCTATTGAACGCCCGGATCCGGGATGGTTGCCAAAGTGTGCCGACTTTTGATTCATCGTGAGGAGCCAAAGAACGCCCCATACAATGGCTGGCCAAATGGACAGGATTTTGGCTGTTTGTTTGTCTATTCCAAAGACAGTGTTTGGCACAGGGTCAATGACAGCCGCCGACACCGCAACAAAGACGATTAGTAGAATGAAATAAAGGCGTGAAGCACGTCGTCTCTCAAGAAGATCGTCAGCTCGGCCTTTTAATGTGACGAAACAAAGATGTGCCATCAAAGCCACCGAGGTCAGACTGCCATAGATGAACACCCAATTCGGAAACGGCGGAACCAGACCATAATCGTGTAGTCTTAGCCAAAAAATCGGCGCGCAATACAAAACTCCTATGAGCACGTGAGTTCGTGTCGCTCGAAAACTGGAGTCGTACAGGGACAACGCAAACAACCAGACAAAAACCAGGTGAGGAATATCCAGAAAACGGGAAATGCCATAAACCGGCTCTGGCGGACGCAACGGTTCAGGTGCATACCCAACGAACAAACCGGCAAGGCTGATACAAGTAAGGGCCAAAAACGGCTTGCTGTTCCATGCCCTTCCATCCCGCAGCACGATCACCGCTAAAAGGAGCAGAAACCCGATTCCGGAAAACCTGAAAAGACTATCTAGCCATATCATCTGGGCCCAACCCTTTTTTCCGCCAACTCCAGCACTAAACGTGTATACCGAAAAACTCCAGTGCCGAATATTGCCAGATTTTCTTTACCCTATTCGCGTTTTCGGCGCTTTAGTCGGTCTGGCTATGCCAGTAGCGTGATCTCGAAGCTTTAGAGTTGCGGATGAGCAATAGACAACCCTGCCACTTTGGCCCATTCCTTGAGTACCTGTAGCTCTTGGGAAGTTGGCAACGCGTTCATCTTCCCCCGGCATTGCACAATACGACGATTGCGTGTGACTTCCACAGTTTGTCGCCGACGGATGCTTCCAAAAGCGTCTTCACTGGTCATACCCCAGATGGAACAATGATGTTGTTGACAAGACCGGGCATAGGACGCGACGCAATGCTTTAAGGCCCGGCCCTCACTCACCAGGTCGCGATGACTCAGTAGCTCCGTAATACGCCAGGTGACCTTCTTCTCCTCCCGACCTTTGCTCAAGGTGAGGCTAACTATATCGGTGGGGGACCAATGGAGATTGCTGTCAACCTTAGTCCGCCCTAAGCGTACATGCCACGTGTGCATCTGACGGAGCAAAGCCCCAGGCGTACGACCACTCATGGAAAGATTTGGTTGGGGTGGCGGCTGCAAACGCCGAACACCGTGTTCCAATACCACATCTGCAGGCTCGAAGCGCTGGTGTTGCAGATAGTCGATAATCGGTGCCACCTGATCACGATCCAACAAAGGATGGCGAACAAAGAATCTGATAACGCTCTGCCAAAATTCATCCTGCCCAAAATGACCTCCCAAACGGGTAGCAACTATGGCTTGGGCCAACCTAGCGTCACCCCCCAGGGCGTGGACCTGCCCCCAACGCAGCGCTTGCTCCACAGAAAAGTGGTCTGGCGCTTGCAGCATATGATGTATGATTTTTGTAGTTAGTGTTATGGGCGCTTTCACGCTCTTTAATCTGTGCCCGTTACCCAACAGGAAATACCACTGACGGTAGGGCATTACCTTGCTGTCGCTTCGAAACCATACGGAGTCGAAAAAAATTGGAACGGAATACTTAACCAAGAGATGACGGGCCAAAGAGGCAAACTGTCGATCCCGATTGTGAGTCTGGCAACGCCAGTCCTGAATGGGCCTGATCCATTTATGGCTCTGGCCAAACAGCGCCAGTAGAGCGTCAATGAAATACACTTCTCGGTTACGGTGTTGGTAAGAGGCGGTAAGCAACTTGGTGTTTTCACCAATAAACGCCAAGAACCTCGAAAGACCCATGCGCTCTTTCTTTTTCTCTGCCGCCTTTGCCACGGCATTCACAACGTGACGTAGACGTCCTTTACCCACATCATCTGGATCGACGTGGCCTAAGCAAACTTGTTGAATGACAGTATTGGGTCGCCGAGATCTACGGCCTTGGGACAAACGAATGTGGGCTTGGGTCGTCTTATGAAAGCGAAGCTCTCGCTTTAGGCCTAACTCGCTTTTCTCCAATGAAGCAGAGAAGCCATTCTCCCTACACCAGTTAAGGTATTGGGTGTGGTTAAACAACCCTAGGTCCCATAGGTGTCGCTCTAGCGCGAACTCACGTTGCCTAGCAATTTGTTCCTGTAGTCTTTTCTTCTTACGTTTTGCCATTTTCCCTTTACAAAGCGCCACATCCGTAACTGTTCGGGAAGAAGCGCCTCGCATTTTTCCTTTATTTCTGTAATCAATTGCCGATTCTCACTTAGGGTTGACGTAACCCGACTTCTTGCAATATTCATTGAGTGTTCCTCTTAAATTTCATTTTCTCTGGGCACAAACAAACCCCGGGTGCGGTAGCCACTCCGGGGTTTTTGACCGGAAGGCTAACGCTAGCCTTCCGATAAAA
>JBCCFQ010000645.1:0-2909 GCA_039029655.1 Pseudomonadota bacterium
CATTGATATTCCTTAACAACTCTGGAAAGTGGCGCCGCGGTGGCACCTGAGGGTTTGGTTACCCCGAGAATGGCGGACAGTGTGGGAGCAATAGATCGCTGGCTTACGGGTGTCCAAATTTCTCTGCGCTTTCGTTTTGGCGTCAAAAACATCATTGGAATATGCCGGTCATATTGATAAGGCGTACCATGAGTCGCCGCATTCGCAGGATAACCAAAAAAAGTGCCGTAGGCGGGCACGATAAAAATCTGCCCAATTCGTGGTGGATAAATCTGTTTTCTTAACAATTCATTGAAAAAGGCGTCCGGAATTTTTTCATAGGGCAAGATCAAAGCATGTTCAATACCAGGTCTTGCCATCAACCAGTTCTTGGTTTCCTCAAACAGTGTTTCACTTGAAATCCCCTCAATGGCCTCTGGATCAAAATACACGCCTGTGTGTACCGCCGCTTTGACGATATCTTGCTCGCCACCAAAACGAGTCTTTAGGTGCAGATTCAAAGCAGTGGTTAAGACGGGAACGTCCAGTCGGTGTCCCGTGAGACCCAGTGCATGCCGATGTTCTGGGCTTGCATCTACGCCATGGTCAGCCGTTAACACATACAAGATATGTTTTGACGACACCTGTTTTTCCAATCGATCCATAAAGTGAGCCAAGGATCGATCCAGTCGATACAAATTGTCCTCGGACTCGCGACTCAATGGCCCGAAGTCGTGACCAACGTAATCGGTCGCACTGAGTGAAACGGACAATAGGTCTACTGTTTTGTCTTTGCCTAGCTGTTGGGCTTCTACCCCGGCGAGTGCAAGCTTAAGGGTTAGTTCATCAACATACGGAATGCGTTTGAAGTTGCGATAATAGGCCTCACTGCCCTTATTCCCTAGGTTGTGGGGAAACTCCCTGCCCAGGGGGTCATAGGGACGCTCACTGTTTCGAAAATCCCGGATTCTGTAGCGCCTGGGCTCGTGCATCAACGTCCAAACGTTGTCAAAGGTGTCTGCATTGTTCTTCTGATTGAATTTTTTCACCCAAGTGGGCAGGGCTTCAAAGTAATAACTACTGCTCACAAACCGGCCGGTCTCGGTGGAATACCAAAGGGCCTTACCCTTTTCCCCAGCGATGAGTACCGCGCCACGATCCTTTGCTGAAAAGGTTAGCGTTTTACCCTTGCCACCGGTGGACAAGTACAACTGATCTGCGAATGTTCGGGCTCTAAGCTTTTTAGGTGACACACCTGATGCCGGGTCTGTGGAACCTAAGGTGCGATAGTCCCCATCCGACACCGATGAGGTCATGGCTTGGGCAGCTTCGTCGTACCAATAGTTACCCACAATGCCATGCTGGGATGGGGTGGCTCCAGTGGAGATACTGGCGTGGCCAGGGCCGGTGAGGGTCAAGAAGTGATCCACATAAGCCTCTCGATAACGCAAACCATTGTCGAGAAATCGATTGAATCCACCGTCCTCATCAAACCGCTTGGCGTGTCGAGCCAATAATTCTGGATGCAACTGGTCAACCACCACCAACACCACCAGCCGAGGGGTTTCTGCCCCCTGAGCACCGCTCAGAGCAAAGCAAAACACCAAACTGACTAGACTGATTCTCAAATGCTACTCCGCAAAAATAAGCTAGATCAAAGCGTTAGGATCAAACCTCAGTCTAACCACTCATTGTGAAGAAACAAGGTATTTTTGATGGGCATGTCCAAACGCCAATCCAGCGGGATATAATAAAAATCAACAACTTGAAAAAAAAGCGCCTGTGGCAGCCAAGTCTGAATCCGTCTGGCACCTTGACGCGTATTCACGGTCAATCCTAGTGTGGCGAAAAAAACAAAAGGAACCCCCAATTAATAAGTTGCCCCTCATTCTGATCACCTTGCTGAGCCTTAGTGGGTGTGGCACCAGCGCCATTACCCCCAAAGCCCAATCTCCAGACTATCCGGACGCTTGGCAACGTGAAGGGGATACGGGTGAGGCCAAACAAGATTGGTTAAAAGACTTTCCTGACACCCAGGTAAAGACACTCATCGGAGAGGCACTGAACCAGAACTTTGCACTGGCTAGCCAAGCCGCCGCCGTGGATGTGGCTGCACAAAACAAACGCATCGCACGATCAGCTCGGCTTCCGAGATTGGACCTTTCGCTTCGAAACTCTAGGGATCAATCCAACCCATTTGACGGTGTGTCCTTTGAGACTCGATCCGTTTTTTCTATTACTGCCGACCTAAGTTTTGAAATTGATCTGTGGCGCCGACTGTCCGATGCAGAAAGGGCCGCCCACTTAAACCTTCTTTCTATTGAAGCCGACTACGAAGACGCACGACGTGTGTTGGCCGCGAACACGGCTCGTCAGTGGTACAACTCAATCGAAGCAAAACAGTTGTTGGGTTTGTTCCAAGAACGACTTGCAAACTTGTCTGAAAGCGCCGACATCATAGAGAACGGGTATCGACAAGGAATCAACGAGGCCTTGGATGTTTTTTTAGCTCAAAATTCTGTGGAGCAAGAAGAAGCGAACGTTGACAGTCAGCAGCAACTCTTACTGGAAAATATCGCACAATTACAACGATTCTTAGCCCGCTACCCGGACGGAAACATGGAAGTCTCCAAGACCTTGCCGGTGATTGACTCCACGATTCCCGTTGGTTTGCCCGCTGAACTCATAACCCGCCGAGCCGATGTTCAAAGCGCTTGGCTCAGTCTTTTGTCGGCAGATGCAGAGCTCGCAGTCAGTCACAAGGCGCGATTTCCATCACTGGCGCTTTCGGGCCGTGCCAGCGACACCACGGAAGAATTTGACGACCTGCTGCAAGACGGTGTGTCGGCCTGGTCCATCGTTTGGAATCTCTCCAGACCTCTGTTCGATGGTGGACGGTTAGCCTCTCTTGAAGAACAAGCCAAAGCCAG
>JBCCFQ010000646.1:0-2905 GCA_039029655.1 Pseudomonadota bacterium
AACTTCCATAAGCGATCAACGAATTTAAGACGCAAAACAGCAATATTCCTAATTGGGAGGGAGTTAAGTCTATTGCGGCTAAGGGTTGGGTTAGCGGGAGCAATACGAGGCCAATAATCACATAGATCAAAAACATGATCTGTGGGGACGTAAAGTCAGTCAGCAATTGCTTTTGTAGCAAGGCGTAAACGGACCAAGATGTAGCCGCACACAGAATCCAAAATACCCCTTTGGGTTTGCTGCCGATTCCAGACAGAATGTCTTTAAGATCTGGGTGAAAAAAAAGTGCAAAGCCCACGCAGAAGATCAAAACGCCAAGAGATTGGACTTTGGAGAATCTTTCCTTAAACAAGATCAAACCACCCAACAACAGCAGTAGTGGTGCCACCTGAATCACTACTTGAGCGGAGCTGGGTGTGATGTGATTGAGCCCAAGCAGATAGAAAATATAGTTGCCACACAGGCCAATACTCCCAATCAACAGCATGACCAGTTTTGACTTCGGGCGAGACCAGAGTTTTGGCAATGTGCCGTTGGCACCTAGAAAAACGCCCAGGATGAGGCCTGCCCCTAACAGGCGGTACCAAGTCAGAGTATAGGGGTCTATGGACTTAAGCATAATGGATAGGGCTATTGGGAGTGAGCCCCATAAAAGGGTAGAGGTGGCTGCAAGAAAAAAGCCCAATTGCCATCGGCCACTGGTAGTGTGTAGCGCCAAGTGAGATCTCCCGGTGAGGCGTAGTGGGGTCTCACCAGCCCGGTGGCCTGACCCTGAAAAGGATTATGGCCAAATTTTGTATCAAGAGCACCTTGAATTCTCCAGTTCAAGCCCCAAAATACCGCGATTGTGGGATTGCTTAAAAAAGAGGGCCACAAATGAGCGCGTCTCAAACTCAAACCATGGGGTTTCAAACCGAGGTGAAGCAGCTGCTTCATCTGATGATTCATTCTCTGTATTCCAACAAAGAGATTTTTCTGCGAGAGCTGATCTCAAACGCTTCGGATGCTTCCGACAAATTGAGATTTGAAGCCCTGGCCGATGGAGGGCTTTACGAGGATGATCCTGATCTCAAGATATCCATCGAGTTTGATGGGGATGCCAAGACCTTGAGCATCGTGGACAACGGTATCGGCATGTCCAGCCAAGAGGTGATTGATCAGCTAGGTACCATCGCTAAGTCCGGTACGGCGGAGTTTCTTAGTCAGCTGAGTGGAGACCAAAAGAAAGACTCCCACTTAATCGGTCAGTTTGGCGTTGGTTTTTATTCCGCGTTCATTGTCGCCAAAAAAGTGGAAGTGTTTACCCGTCGAGCTGGTGTACCCGCGACCGAAGGCGTTCACTGGGAGTCCGATGGCCAAGGCGAGTTCAGTATCTCTCAAATTGAGCAGTCGCAACGGGGGACTCGAGTGGTCCTGCATTTGCAGCAAGATGAGACGGATTTTTTGGATCCATACAGACTAAGAGGGCTCATTAGAAAGTACTCGGACCATATATCTATTCCCGTACAGATGCCTAAGATTGTCACTGAAGATGAAAAACCGGAGACGGTGGAGTACGAGGTCGTCAATAGCGCCAAGGCGCTTTGGACGCGATCGCGTAGTGACATTGATGACAATGAGTATCAGGAGTTTTACAAGCACATCAGCCATGACTTCGAAGATGCTCTGGCCTGGAGTCACAACTCTGTTGAAGGTAAGCGCGAATATACCAGCCTGTTATATGTTCCAGGCCGTGCCCCGTTTGACTTATGGCATCGAGAGGGTGCACGAGGCCTGAAGCTATATATCCAACGCGTGTTCATCATGGATGACGCCGAGCAGTTCTTGCCTTTATACCTTCGTTTCATCAAGGGTGTTATTGACAGCAGTGACTTGCCTCTCAATGTTTCGAGAGAGCTTTTGCAATCTGATGCGACAGTGGAGGCCATGCGTGCTGCAATAACCAAACGTGTGTTGGATATGTTGTCTAAGCTTTTGAAGGATGATGCGGAAAAGTATCGAGGGTTTTGGAGGGAATTTGGCAGCGTATTGAAAGAAGGACCAGCCGAGGATCACGGCAACAAAGAAAAAATCGCCAAGCTATTGCTTTTCAATTCAACCCATTCTGAGAATCAAGAGAGTTTGTCCAGTCTAGACGACTACGTATCCAGAATGAGCGAAGAGCAAAAGGATATCTATTTTATTATTGGCGAGTCTTATCACAGTGCATTGTCAAGTCCTCACTTAGAGATGTTTAAGAAAAGAGGCTTAGAAGTGTTGGTGTTGCATGACAGAATCGACGAGTGGCTGATGGCCGCTTTGCAATCCTTTGGGGATTATCAAGTTCGCGATATCACCAAAGGAGAGCTGGACCTTGGCGCAGAGGAAGCGACCAATGATTCAGAGCCACCGAAACCCGACCTCACGGGCCTGATTGAAGCAGTAAAACATGTCCTCGGTGATACAGTCGAGGACGTTCGCATTAGCCGCCGCCTAACGGATTCGCCCGCTTGCCTTGTATTAGGAGAAGCTGAAATGGGTGAGCAAATGCGCAAGATTATGGAGGCGGCTGGGCAAGCCGTGCCCGAAACCAAGCCTTCTCTTGAGTTAAATCCAGACAACCCCCTGGTTGTACGAATGAAGGACAATCCTCAAGGAGAACGTTTTGAAGATTTGACTTGGGTGCTTTTCGATCAGGCAAGTCTAGCCCAAGGCAACCAGCTTGCTGACCCTGGAAGCTATGTAAAGCGCATCAATCGCTTGTTGTTGGAGTTGTAGCTGACATTGATTCTATGAAATTTACCAGGGGTGCAGCACTGAGCTGAGGTTGTTCGATCATTGGAACATGACCGGCATCCAGTATGATTAATTTGCTGTTGCGTATTCCTTCATGTAAAACTTGCGCCGCACTGACATGAAACACCTG
>JBCCFQ010000647.1:0-2899 GCA_039029655.1 Pseudomonadota bacterium
CCCGGCCTTGGGATCGGTCGAGTACGAGACGTATTCTCGATCGGGATCGTTGACACCGATGGCGGCTGCCAATCGCCGGTCGAGATCGCCGGGCGGTGGCCCCTCGTTACCGCCGACCCAAAGGGCCAGGCTGGCGTGGTTGCGAACCAGGCCAATCGCATCGATGGCCGAGCGCATGAAAAGCGCGTGGTCTTCCGGGTTCTGCTGACCATGGTTACAGTCTGCGGTGATCCAGAACTCCTGCCACACCAGAATCCCGTACCGGTCGCACGCTTCGTAGAACTCCGGTCGTTCCGTCGTGCCGCCACCCCATATGCGAATGAGATTGAGGTTCATCATCGCATGATGGCGGATCTGATCATCATAGTTCTGGGCCGAGTGACGCAACATGGCATCCGAGAACGTCCAACAGCCACCACGAATGAAGATCCTCTTTTTGTTGACGACAAAGACCCGCCCGTTCTCATCGGCGTTGTCTGGATCGTCGTCCGACCCGTCAACAACTCGCGTAGAAACTTCTCGTCGATCACAGGTGTGGTGTCGTTTGGAGCAAATCCATGACCAACCAGGAAGGATAGCTCTCTGTCTTCCGCAATATGTATTGCCAGAATGGCTCGAGTGTAAAATAATGCTTCTGTCCATTTGATCTGCTGTGAATTGAAGTGCTTGCGGTAATACCAACCGTTTTGGCTGCCACGATTGTCGCGAAAGTACTGTGCCAGGAGGTCCAAATCAGTCTTGATCTTTTTAGGTTTCTTCCTGTGCCTGTAGACATCCAATAGGTTGAGCGTTGTCATAGTCTGGCTTACGGCAGCAGCAAGGGCCATCAATCATCGGTGCCAGCAGCAACAGCCGCAGCATCATCAATGAAAGGCCGATACAAAGTGTTTGCAACTTTCCTTGCAAAGTATGGGGGGTGGCTCGCCCGGCATTTGCCACGCTGAATGCGCAGGGGTGGGGGCAAACAACTAAACTGGCCTCAAATCGCAAAAAGTGCAAGGTAGGCACCTTGGAAGAAAAAACGGGGTATCAGCTAACGCGTTCTGGGGTTACAAGTACTTCTTAGATTAGTATAACTAGAAAAAAGAGCAGTATACAACATCAGCTTACATCCAATTTTTGTAGATTTTGTTTTTTCGGTCCCTCTTTTTGCTTTGAGTTGGTTTGTGTTTAGTCTGTCGCACAGCTGCTCTCGCATGACTGAACCGCCCTGCCAGGCTGGCTCGTTTGATATGCAAGTGCGGGAGTGTCTCAGTTTCGTACACTATTTTTACTGTTATTTAGGGTTAGGGTGTCCCACCTGTGCATTGGCATGAACTCTGCAGACGAACCGGCCGTTGCTCCACGAAAAAACTCCGATTCAAAAATACTACAACCGAATTCGAAGTTGAGCCAGTGGTCACGGCACTTTCGCTTCACAATTCACAATCCATCACTCATCACGTCTCGCTCATCCATCATATTATCACTACTCACCATGGACTTTAGTTTCGAAACAGAGGCTGATTATGAGAACTTCATTGAGAAGCTCAACGATCGTGAGTTTGTAGCCGAACTAAAGGATGCAGAGCCAGAGATCTACGAGATTTTGAAGCGCCATGACAAAATCCCCACGGAGTTCATTGATGACGAGGAAACTACCGCTGGTGGGAGCTGCAAGGACGAAGAAAGCAAGGATGCCTCCAAGCGTGACGACACGGATGATGAGGAGGATACAGACGCAAAGAAGAAACGCAAGGAACTAGACATAAAGTTGCGTAGACAAACTCGCAACAAACGCCCAAAGAAGCGCTCCAAGGGCAAGCAGAATCAGAACAGCAACAGCAACAAAACTAACGAAAACAAGGAAGCCAACGAGGCGGAGAGCATCGCTTTTGGTACGTCATTCCGTTTACTTTGATGTTGTGGGCGCTCGATTTACGCCGCTAATCTGTGTATCTATCGTTCACTCCTTTTTTGGACCCAAATAAAAGTTTCTTCGCGTCTCCCCCGTGATTCGGAGGCTGAGACGGCAGCTTTCGACCGAGGGGAGGTATTTCAGTATATTTCATTTGCCAATGACAAACACCGAGAGGCGGAGGCAGCCCTAAAGCGTGCAGAAAAGAAGTTGGTTGATGTGGGGAAGGAGAAGGAATCCAACAACAACAAGATGGCTTGCATGGAGGCAAGCTTCAACGAGAAACTAGCGGAAACGGAAAACACCTTCATCAAGAAGTTGGAAGATTTGGGAAAGGATCTCCACGGACTCAAGACTCTCCATGGTTCCACCTTGACTAAGCTCAATGAGAGCTGTGACAAAGTCCAGGAATTGAACCAAAAGGTTGCATTGCTGGAACATGACAATGGTATGTTGTACAATGGTCTAATTCACGTCTTGTCGTCCACTACTGGTCTCCCTGGATTGCAGGGTTGGGCAGTTATTTGATTGCACAAAAAGAAAAAGAAGAAGGAGGCAACATTGTCATGGCCAGCCAAGTTCAACCCAAGACGAAGAAATCGTGTCCTCTCAATCATGGCCATTCTTGGCAACTAAAGTCGTACTAGTAAAGTAGTGTTTGCGAACACGCATCGCAAGGAACAAACGAAATTGATGCCTTCCGTACTAGCTAGATGGCAACTCACACCTTCCGTTGGCAGTAGAAGGGACCGCCACCACACTATCAACACTGAAAGCGAAGGGATGATATGAGCTGTTGTAGTAATGTGGTCTCTCTAGTAAATCATTACACCACTGCAAATCAGATACAGGGCAAGAACTATGAATAGTAGTCCTTAGATTGCAATGATTCCAAATCGATCGAGCGCAGCCTGACGATGAGCTCCTTCTTCTTCTTCTTCATCTTCCATCCTTTCAATAACATCTTTTGCACATGGCACAAAATCTCCAGGAAACTCACAC
>JBCCFQ010000648.1:0-2897 GCA_039029655.1 Pseudomonadota bacterium
AAACGTCGTCTGCGATGCGAGACAAGGAAGTTACCAGACTTCGTAAACTCCCGTTTGATGAACTAACCGAGAAGGAATGTCGGTTGTTGTTGTACACTCTGTTCAACAGCGGTCTCAAAGAAGATGTCCTCTATACCACAGACCTCAAGAGATGGATGAAGTTGACTTTTGAGGGCTCAACCTGGTCTCTAATTGATGATGTGTTGGAAGCGGTTCTTAGACTTTATAGTCCCAACCTCTCAGAATGTGATTTTCGAAAACGCCAAATGGAAGGGTTCGAGAAGGCACACCTGGCTTCGATCAGCATCAAACGAGAAGGGTTTGAAGATCTCGCTCTCGGGTATTATTTTCTTGGAGACGCTGAGCAGGCACTTGCTAATTCCAATCAGGCGGTGGTACTGGAAGCAAACTCTGGCTACGCCTGGCTTGGCCGCGCTCTGGCTCTCTGCTCTTTAGAGAGATTTGAAGAAGCAATAGCGGATGTCTTCAAAGCTCTAGCTCTTGAGTCACCCGAAACACTTAACTATTTTGAGTTTCTTAAGACAGGGGCCATCGCGTACTACGGCCTTGGAAAGCTTCACGAAGCCGAGAGTTTGGCGCGGCAGAGTCTTGCAAGACGTCCTTCAAAAGAAGCACAGATGTATCTGTGTTTGTGCCTCTTGGAACAAGGCCGACTTAACCTGGCGGTTACAGAGTTTTCAAACCTCAGCAAGAATTGGCCTGAATGGAATGCCATCGATAACAGCCGCTACGTTCAACTTCTCTATCGAGATGAGTTTGCGTCTCGACTAGAAAACGGAGTCGAACAACTGATGAAGCTACAAAGTGAACATCAGGAAGCAAGTTGACTGAACAGCTCCGTGAAGCTGTGTGTACCGATCTCATAAAGGCGGGATACGAGCCGCCACTCAAAGTCTAACCCTGCAAGATCTGCAGCAATGCGGCGGCTATAACACGGATGAGCCCCCGCTTTTGCTGTTTCAAAGGCTGTGGCGATTGTTGACTTTCGGCTTTAGCGATCAAAAGATTACGCTAATAGCGCTACCGAGCGTGCTTCCTGCTGTCTGTTCGCTGCGGTCAGTTTTCACCGCGTCCACTCTGCCCATACTGCCATGGCAAATCCTGGTTAGGAGAGTTGGAGCATACCTCTCAGCAAAGTTCTCGTAAGCAGGATTTACGTAACAAAATCTAGCAGAGGCCGTTCGTCAGGAAACAAGAACCTTCGCTTGTTCTTGGGGACGGTTGTTACCTCATTGAACGCTTCCTAAAAATATTGGAACTTGGTTAGTAGGCACTACGCCTCGAACGCCTGCAGAGACTGAATCAAAAAAAATACAAGTCTAGAAAAAAAATTTTCTGGTCGATAAAAATGCGCGTCTCCAATCTTACGAGGTGATTTAGATGTCTGAGCTTTGGGAATTCAACGCGACACAACTGACCCACCTTGTTTCATCCAAACAAGTGTCCTGCCTGGAGATCGTCGAGGCATATTTTTCGAGAATTTCAGAAGTAAACGGTTCGATTAACGCCATAACAGTATCGTTAGAGGAATCCGCCAGAGAGACTGCCATAGCATCAGACAAGTTTGTCGCAGCAGGCAAGCTCGCGCCATTAACCGGAGTCCCCATTTCCATCAAAGAAAACCAGGATGTTGCAGGCTCAGCAACCACCCTTGGGCTCATACCACTAAAGAACGCCGCGGCTGCAACCGATGCGGTACACATTGGCGAACTTCGTTCCGCCGGCGCGATACCCATAGCTCGCACTAACATGCCCGAGTTTGGAATGCGCTGGCACACAAGTAACGGCATCTACGGTCCGACCTTAAACCCTAGGAATGTAGAGCTAACCCCGGGTGGTTCGAGTGGTGGTGAAGCTGCGGCAATCGCGAGCGGCATGTCTCCTTTGGGGATAGGAAACGATGGTGCAGGTTCGCTTAGGTGGCCAGCTCAATGCTGCGGCATCAGCGCTCTCAAGCCTTCCCTGGGCCGGATACCCATCGCGAGCAATAATGAGATGCCGATGCCCGCTGCGTTTCAATTACTCGGTGTCCATGGTCCCATGGCGCGCCACATTGACGACCTAGAACTGGCATTCAGACATATGTGTTCAGGTTCAACATCGGACCCGTGGCACATAGAAGCACCTTATGAAGGAAAGACTTTGGAAGCGCCCATTCATATCGGCATTGTGAATAATTTGTCCGCATCGCCTGGGATCGCTTTTGCTCTGCAGAAAGCAACAGACATGCTGAAAGACGCTGGTTATGTGACCAAAGACGTTTCGCTGCCTTCTCTAGATCGGGGAATGGAAATTTACACTCAGATTATGTCGAGTTTTGGTCGACTAACAGCAGAGCCAGAGCGCGCGCCAGTTGGCGTTGTCTCCGAGGAGTACGACCAGTTTTGGGCACATTTCAACGAACCGTGGAACGAAGCAAGTGGCAAGAAGACCCACGATCCCTTGATGGAACGAGCGGCTATCTATCATGAGTGGTTCGAAATGATGAGCGAGACCCCACTTATCGTTTCGCCGATTTCAATACGACAACCCTGGGAGGTCGGAGCGGATTTAGATAGCACCTGGATCAGAGGCTGGCTCGACGATATAAAGACTGTCGTTATCGTCAATTTACTCGGGTTACCGGCGGTGTCGTTACCCGTGATTGAACACAACGGGCTTCCACAGGTCATCCAGATCATCGGGCCGAGGTTTCGAGAGGACCTCTGTATCGCCGCAGCGGAAAAAATCGAACGTCGGGCTGAGTATGCTCGACTCGCCAACCCCTAAGGACCAAGTCTCAATACCTGGAGATAATCTTAGTTGTTGCGATTCTCGGCTAAGGTTGCTCCAAAAACGCGGAGTGAATTATGCCTTTTTCAATACACAGGGGCTGC
>JBCCFQ010000649.1:0-2894 GCA_039029655.1 Pseudomonadota bacterium
ACCTGGTTGGCAATACCGGGGTCATCCTTATTTTATTCACCTATATGATGTTGCAGCTGGAAAAGATGGAAGCAACAAGTTACGTTTATTCCGGGCTCAATGCGGCAGGTGCCGTACTGATCCTGTACTCACTGCTTCACGACTTTAACCTCAGTTCCTTTGTCATCGAGATTTGCTGGCTCGTGATTTCGATCGTTGGCATGCTGCGCCAGTACGTTAAACCTACCTGATTTGTGTCCGTTCTACAGCGCTTAGATGGGATTGTTCGTCCAACAGGACGTGTGTTCTTCGGCTGGTACATCGTCCTAGCTGCAGGTGGTATTCAATTGCTTTCGGGATTGCTTTGGATGCAGTCCTATGGCGCTTATGTGGTGTTGCTCCAAGAGGAATTCGGCTGGAGCGCGACACTCATCGCTGGTGCGTTCGCGTTGACGAGAATTGAAAGCGGTATCCTCGGGCCGCTACAGGGTTGGTTAGCCGATAAGTATGGTCCAAGGGCTGTGCTGCGAATCGGTATCGCCATCTTCGGAATTGGTTTCATTGCATTTAGTCAGATTAATTCACTGCTGGGGTTCTATCTGACATTCGCCTTTATTGCGGTTGGTTCAAGCCTTGGCGGTTTTGCCACTGTGATGGTGTCGTTGGTCAACTGGTTTAATCGTCACCGCTCAAAAGCCATTGCGGTATCACAGATGGGTTACTCACTAGGTGGACTGATGGTTCCCGGTGTCATTATTTGTCTTGAAGTGTTCGGTTGGCGAACCACTGCCATGTTGTCGGGGGTTGTCGTTCTGGTTATCGGCCTTCCTCTGGTTCAGTTGGTCAAACATCGCCCGCAGGATCATGGTGAGGTGGTCGACGGGGGTGTGTTGACCAATGGACAAGATCAGCCGTTAGTATTTCGAGAAGGGCAGGACTTCACCGCTCGACAAGCTATGGGAACTTCTTCCTTTTGGTTGATTTCCATCGGTCACGCCTGTGCCCTTTTAACCGTCTCTTCGATGATGGTGCATCTTGTGCCTCATCTTTCCAGAGGAGAAATGGGGTACTCCTTGGCGCAAGCAGGCTTGGTCGTTGCGGCGCTGACGGCGAGTCAGATGGTCGGTCAGATCGGCGGCGGGTTTCTAGGCGATCGATTTAACAAACGGCTGATTTGCACGCTTTGTATGGTCGCTCACACGATTGGGATGTTGTTGATTGCCTATGCATCAAACCTAGCGATGGTGTTGCTGTTCGCTGCCTGTCACGGGTTGGCGTGGGGAATCCGAGGACCGCTCATGGTGGCGCTCAGAGCGGACTATTTTGGTCCCTCATCGTTTGGCACCATCATGGGGTTCTCCTCTCTAATCGTCATGCTGGGTATGTCTCTTGGACCGATTTTCGCGGGTTACATGGCAGACGTGCAAGGGGATTATAAGCTTGCGTTTGTGTTGCTTGGGTCCGCTGCCTTGGCGGGCTCTCTAAGTTTTGCATTTGCTGCGCCTCCACCACCCCCAAAAAAAGAGAGGGATGTTACACTTCCGACTTGAATGTATTTCACGACCTAAGGGCAGGCACGGTGGCAGGAAAACGCGCATATCTTTCTGCGATGGGTATCGATGTTTGGGTGCGAAGAACCAAACTGGTATCTCAGCGTGCGCCACAATCCACGCAACCGGTGCATGAGGTACTAGCGCAAGTCGCCGAGCTACCGTCGACTGAATCGGCCAAACCGAAATCGGTAACGACGCCGCCCGCCAACCCCGATCAGCCCGTACCACGATTTTCCATGGCGTTCTTTCACTACGTTCAGATCGGGATTTGTGTCGCACTCCGTGGGACGGGCGGGCCCATTCCGAAACGGCTGTGTGACGATATCGCAAGGTTTGCTGGCGGTGATGTGAAAGCGGCACGTTTTCAACAGCTTGATTGGCCTATGCTGAGTAACAAAGGCATTGATCAATCCGTTAAAGCAGCACAGGAAGTCGTCACGCAGAAATTTACGACACTGCCCGAGAGGGTATTGGTTTTGGGCGCTGGTGTTGCCGAATACTTTGGGCCACTGAAGCCGCTTGAATCCCTGGCGGTTGCGAAGTTCGGCAAGCAACAATTGATGATGGTTAAGGATCTTGAAGCGCTGCAACAGTCAGCAGCTGAGAAAAAAGCGCTCATGATTGCAATCTCCAGCTGGAAATAGGCAGTTGTCGATGGCAGCGTCTATAAGACCGATGATTGAAGATGACTTGCCGATGGTTCTAGGCAACGAGCGGCGAGGTTACACACACCCCTGGAGTGAGGGGATATTTAAAGATTGCTTGTCACACAATCACGAGTGCTGGCTAATTCTGTTTGGTGAAAAAATCATCGGCCACGGTGTCTTGTCTGTCGCTGCTGGAGAGTCCCATTTGCTTAATGTTTGTGTTCATCCCGATAGTCAAGGGAACGGCTTTGGCAAAAAAATGGTGGAACATCTGATTGAGCGTGCTCGCGAACGACAAGCGACGACCATTTTCCTGGAAGTGCGGCCCTCCAACCTTGCGGCATATAGACTTTATGAACAGCTAGGGTTTAATGAAGTTGGGGTGCGTGAGAACTATTACCCAGCTTACGTAGGGCGTGAAGATGCCCTGGTGCTGGCGAAAGAGTTAATGGACTAGGGTCGAACGCTACTCGAAGCGGGCTTCACCTTTCTCTATAATGCGCAACCTTTAAACTACCAGCTCATAAGCTGAGTATTCTCATGCTGGAACAAGAAGTCGACAAGCGCCGTACCTTTGCGATCATTTCGCACCCGGACGCAGGAAAAACCACCATCACAGAAAAGTTACTTCTGTTTGGAAAGGCCATTCAGATGGCTGGCACCGTTAAGGCGAAAAAGTCTGACCGCTATGCGGCATCCGACTGGATGGAAATGG
>JBCCFQ010000650.1:0-2887 GCA_039029655.1 Pseudomonadota bacterium
AGTCCGCAGCATTCTGCCCATCTTTGTCCTTGAGGCAGGGATTCGCGCCGGCCGCCAACCACACATCCATTCGCTTGAGCATCTTTTTCTCCGGTACCGAGCTCATGGCAAAACGGACGGCGCCGGATATTGGGGTTCCGCCAGTCTTCTTGTGAACAAGGTTGATTTGTTCTGGTGTGGCATTGGTGATCAGCCACATGAGAATCTCGGTGTCCAACACGTTTTTTGCACAGATCGTTACATTGCGATCGCAACGGCCGTTGGGAAAAAACCGAGGGTGAGTGCGAGTAGAGTTGCCGTGAAGTGAGATCGAACCGAATGGGTTGTACTGATAAGGATCAGCACCGTGCTCAGCGAGCAACATGAGCAGATCAGGCCAGCGAGAGCTCCAGGCAACCGCTATAGCGCCGCTTTTCGTAAGACCGGGTCCATTAACATCCGCGCCTGCTTCGAGCATCTTTCGAACCACCGACATGCACAGGTCCATCTTGGCCTGGAGTTTCCGAGAACGGTAATTGCCAAATTCGTCTTTGATGTAGCCCTTCTTTCCGGACAGATCTTTCGTGCCTGGTCGTACGCCGCCCCAGATTTTTGGGAAAGCCTTGAGTGAGATGTAGAAAGGCGTGCGGGGCTGCTTTTTGTGGTAGCCGATGATCGTATTGGGTCCGATACCGTACTCATTCATGACGTAGGCGCTTTTTTCAACGTCACACTGGCCGAGTGCCGTTATAAGGCCTTTCACTGCCGCCTCCGGCGGTAGCTCGCCAAGTGCCGATGGGCTGCCCCACCCCGCTAATACGGCGAATAAAACTGCGATTTTCTTCATTTGACCCTCCTGCTGGTGTCGCTCAGCTTTGTTATGCACATATGCAAAATTCTGCACATGTGCATAACTAGGTCAATCAAACTTAGAGGATGGCAAAGAAAGAAAAAGGCTACCTACGTCGGCAACTTGCTGATGGCCTTAAGAAACATCGCGGTGGAATGTCGCAAAATAAATTTGCCAAGAAACTGAGCGTGGACGGCTCAACCCTAAACCGGCTGGAAAACTGCGCCCAGAACGTCACGATCGACACGCTTGAGCAGATATGTCGAGATCTCAGGTGCGAATTGTCGGATCTGCTGGAGTCATAGTGGCTTGGGGTCTTTCTAAAGCTGTTGAATAAAACGACGCCGTATCAATCCGAAACCCAAGTACAACGCCAGCTAAGCGTCCGTCCCTGGCCTAGCTCCGGCGTCCTGCCTCCGCTTGTCTGCAGAAATAAAAAGGCGCTCGTGAGAGCGCCCCGTTCACCTCAAATGTAAGTGCTGACCAACCAGGCCGCCCGGTAGCACGCTGAACGCGTGCCGCGAGGGGCTTTACAAATGAAATGAACTTAAATGCCAAGTCTGTGTGAACAGTCATGGCAAAAAAAAGGCGTTCATAAATGAACGCCTCTTTGGTCACGTCCCGGTTGCTTGGATAGTTTGCATACACACCAGGCCAACCGGTAACACGCTGAACGCGTGCTAATAGGTGGGTTTTCAAACGGGACGAAACTTCGGTTTGTCGGATCTTTTGCGCAAGATCTCAACGGAAACATTTTTTGAAGATAGTTAAATCAACGACTAGACATAACGTTGGACGTTAAGTTAAGCAATGATTTCAGGAAACCGAAATCCCTGTACTGTCAAATTGTTACCTCTGTTATGCGCTTCCACAGCGCTATGTCAAGCGAACCGTATCACCACTGATACCACCAGAGCAACCCCCAAAACCCTCGATTTGACATGTAATCAATCCAAAATTTTGTTAGAACTGAAGGTGCATACACACCAGCAAGTTAGGCCAGCTGGTTACTGGGTTCTCCCAGTTTTTTAGAGCCTAAGCGGCGCGCGGCAGCGTCGGCGGACCAATACGTGTGCGTTTTGTGCACACGCAGCGGCGTACCGTGGGCGTTGTCGCGCGCGAATGTTGAAACATTCGGTTTAGGGGATTCTTGTGAATATACCTCCAATGTTGCTAGTGAAACTAGCCGTGTTTCTTATGGTCATCTCGGCCATTGAATCATGCTACAACCGCGTTACCGGCCGAGGATACGTTCCTCCAACGCCGGCAGAACAGCAAGCGCACCAACATCAGTTGGCTAAAGCGCAAGCGTTCAAAAAAGCAGTGGACGATCGTGATTACGACACGATGAAGAAACTGCTGGAAATGGGATTCGACATTAATGGTGGCGTTCCCACCTACAATTCGTACACCAACGACTTCGACCTCAAGGGCACTTTCTTAGGTTACGTCATCAAGAAGTGGGAGTTTAACAACTCCCACTTGTACGCAACACACTGCAAAGGGTGTCGCAAGATCGATGGCACTGACCTGTATGCGCCCGAGTCATTTTTTGCGTTCCGCGAAGCGCGCGCCAACCTGATCATTTTCTTGATCGAGAACGGCGCGACGTGGCACCGGGTGAACATGCAAAAAGTGTTTGAGGCCGGTTACCTGCCATTGATCACCAAGTGGAAAGACCTGGGTTTAGATACGACCCGATACGCTTGGCCGCTGATGATGGCCGGCAGCTACCCTACGGTCGCGTTAACCAATGGCGATTGTTTGAAGCGTAAGAAGCCTCGCGGCTGCAAGCGCTTGAACCGCCAGCTGGTGTTTGACTGGCTCATCCAGCAGCCAGGGCAAGACTACAACGTGACCAATTGGAAAGGTCAAAACCCGCTGATGATCGGCGTCATGGGCGCGCGCTCCGAAGCGGACGCACTGCTGCGCATCGAGTTTTGGAAAAAACGCGGTGTCAGCACCTGTGTCCGTGACAAAGAGCAGCGTTCAGCGCAAGACCTTGTGCTTAAACGCGGCTGGTTGAAAGCGTATGAAGCGGCAGCCTGCCCCCAATGG
>JBCCFQ010000651.1:0-2885 GCA_039029655.1 Pseudomonadota bacterium
AATCAACTCCTGGGTTATGTTCGCTTGAAGAGTTCGGGTCTGTGACAATAAATCCTGCACCCGCGCCAAACCCGAGAGCTCGTCGGTGTGTACACTTTTCACGGAGAAAGCGGTCATCAAAAAACTAATAAACAAGACTGGTAGTTTCATAGTACTTATTATGGGGGAACGTCCCTGAATGAAAGGTGAACCTGAATTATAGCCTCAAGGAGGCTTGGATGGACGGACTTCAGTCTGCAGGCGGGGGTGGTGCCAACACTTCTCGGGAACCATTGGACTGCAATGGTCCCACGATTCCGGCGGCTTCCATGCTTTCAACCATCCGGGCGGCGCGGTTATAGCCAATTTTTAGACGCCTTTGAACGCCCGAAATAGAGGCTTTTCGGGTCTCTGTCACTATGCGAACCGCCTGGTCATACAATACATCTTGCTCGGCATCTGCCTCATCCCCACCTTGTGGCGCCAAGCCGGGGATATCGCCTTGAGGGCCTTCCAGAATTTCTTCGATATAGTTTGGCCGCCCGGCCCCCCGCAGGTAACCCACAACTTGGTGTACTTCCCCATCGTCAACGAATGCACCGTGGACCCGGTTAGGAATTGAGGTGCCCGGTGGCAAGTACAACATATCGCCATGACCCAACAACTGTTCCGCACCCATTTGATCCAAGATGGTCCTGGAATCCACCCGAGACGAGACTTGGAATGCGATTCGAGCTGGGATGTTGGCTTTGATCAGGCCAGTAATTACGTCAACGGATGGTCTTTGTGTCGCCAAGATCAAATGAATCCCCGAAGCACGAGCCTTTTGCGCTAATCGAGCAATCAGTTCTTCTACCTTCTTGCCGACAATCATCATCATGTCAGCAAGCTCATCAACAATCACCACGATTTGCGGCATTGGCGTTAAGGTCGGTGGATCAGGCAGCACATCGTCGTCTGACAACAATTCTGGAGGCGTATATAGAGGGTCAGGTATGGGTTGTCCTGCATCAATGGCGTCTTGAATTTTTTTGTTGTAGCCCGCCAGGTTTCGAACACCCATGTGGGACATCAAACGATAACGGCGTTCCATCTCGGCCACACACCAACGCAAGGCATTGGCGGCTTCCTTCATGTCAGTAACCACGGGCGCCAACAAATGAGGAATGCCTTCGTAAACTGACAGCTCTAGCATCTTCGGATCGATCATGATTAACCGAACATGCTCTGCGGTGCTTTTATACAAGAGACTAAGTACCATGGCGTTAATGGCTACAGACTTACCGGAACCCGTCGTACCAGCAATCATCAAATGGGGCATCTTGGCTAAATCAGCGACCACCGGTTGACCACTAATGTCTTTGCCCAGGGCAAGGGCCAAAGGTGAATTAGTTTGATCGTAGGCCTTAGAATGTAGTATCTCGCCTAAGGTAACCAGTTCTCTGGATTCATTGGGCAATTCCAGTCCGATAACCGATTTACCCGGAATCACTTCCACCACCCGAACGCTAATCGCGGATAGGGACCGAGCTAAATCCTTCGCCAAAGCAGAAATCTTGCTGACTTTAGTGCCGGGCGATGGACGTAACTCAAATCGCGTTACCACAGGCCCCGGATGCACTGACACCACATCCACGTCCACGTTGAAGTCTTTCAGCTTCAGCTCTACTTGTCGCGACATAGCCTCAAGAGCGTCTTCGGAATAGCCTGTCACCTTGGGTGGCGGTTCTGACAATAGATTCAATGGGGGTAACTCACCGGCGTTGCCCGTCTCAAACATCGGCACTTGTCGTTCACGCTCTGCCCGATCACTTTTCTCCACACCTTTAAGCACCGGCTCAATACGCAGTTTTGACGACTTTTTCCTTGGACTAACAACAGGTATTTCTGTCACAGGCTCCATGATTTCGGGTTGGACAATCACTGGAGTCGCTCTGGCTTTCTTACGTGCCTCTTGACGTTGTTGCCACAACTCCCTGAGACTCCAAAACTTCTCCTGACTCCAAGCCCCGGCATTTAACGTAGCCAGTCCTACTAAGTCCATCACCTTGAGCCAGGAAATGCCTGTGAACACAGCGACACCCGTCAACCACAAGGCAAGAAGTAGCAAGGTGGCACCCAGGAAACTCACACCGGCCGCGAATCCACCGCCCACCAGATCTCCCAAAACACCTCCAGCAGTTTGCGGCAAGCCCAGACCATTAAAATGGAGCGTCGCTAATCCCGCACTGGAAGCCAGGGTCAAAATAAAGCCGCCCAGTCGCAGGGCCATGGTGGCGGTACTGACGGCTTCCCGCTCTTCACTTTCATGGAACAACAGATAGCCGGTGTAACCTAAGAGAACAGGAAACAGATACGCCGGTCGCCCAAACAAGAAATACAAAAGATCTGATACCCAAGCCCCAACACTACCAATGAGATTACTCACGGGACCGGCACCACCGGTATCCGTGAAACCAGGGTCTGAGGCGTCGTAGGACAACAACGCCAACAACAATAGGAGAGCAAGCGCACCAAAGACCCAAAGCGCACTCTCTTTAAGCGCTCGGAGCATTTGGGCTGCCACAATGGACTGCTGGACAGTGTGCTTAGCCTGGGCCAAAACTCAAATTATTGTTAAGAAGTTAGCGGAACGCGTTGATTATAGGTCGGAATATGGAGAGTTACAAAGCTTTCCTAGAATTGTAGTGAAATCAGGGGGGTGCGGGCTGCTGGGCTTCGGGCTCTGGGCTCTAGGCTCTGGGCTCTGGGCTCTGGGCTCTGGGCTCTGGGCTCTAGGCTCCAGGCTCCAGGCTCCAGGCTCCAGGCTCCAGGCTCCAGGCCACGATGATCCAACGTCATCCTGGCGAAGGCCAGGCCAAAAATCTGAGTCTGTTGGGTCTAGTTGGAGAATGGGTGGGGCAACC
>JBCCFQ010000652.1:0-2885 GCA_039029655.1 Pseudomonadota bacterium
ACACACACTCCAAGCCTCTGCCGATACGGTGGGGGCTTTTTTATTAAGGACCGAAGCCCCAACCCAACTAACGCACCACCCTCACCCGCACTCGCCCCCCACGCTGACCACCGCGTAGCACCACCTGCCCCTCAGGCACCACCACCGGCACCGACACCGCAAACCGACCAGGCCCAGCCGACACACACCGCACCCGCACCTGGTAACCCACCACCACCGCCCACTTGGCAGCAAACGCTGACGGCCTATGGCCCCGACTCGTGCGAAACTGGGCCACAAGGCTGAAATCTTTACCCAGCATTGGTTACAAGCCTCAAAATTAAACGTCCTCAGAAAAAGTACTAACTAGCAGACATTTGATTTATGAACCTGTGTCGTTTTCGACATCGAGCCCGTTCATGAAGGGCAAATCATAAAAGATCGGTGGAGGCTGCCGATTGACATCCAAATTGTATTGACCCAAGCGGATAACATGCTTCGTCAAATAGGGATTCAAGCCAGGAATTGCCTCTGGAATGATTTGATAGCCTTCCTGTGCCAACTCATGGAGGATTCGACTCATCTCAAACACATTGTAGAGAATCAAACAGTTGGCAACAAGATGATTATACTTGATGAGCTTACGCTGTTCCTCACGATTGTTGGTTCTTAAAATACCTTCCCCGCCAAAGGCAAGCCATTGAACAAAGGCATTGAACGACTCACTTTTGTTCGTGGCTCCTTGAATCGTAGAGCGCAGCTCGATGTCATGAATATACTGCATGAGAAAGCCCGTTCTGACAACCGCTCCCAGGGCATGGAATGCCTTAAACAGTTTGTTTTTCCGGCTATTGGTCCCCAGCTTGCGCAAAATGGTTGAGGCACTGATCTTGCCCGCTTTAATGGATAACACAACCCGCAACATATCGGGTAAGTGAGTCTCAATCAGATTCCAATCGACGGTATCCGAAAACAAACTATCCAGATGCTGAGCAGAGGTTGACGAATCGGCCCGATAAAACGTCAGGTCCTTCCAGTTACGGATACGCGGCATCAACTTAATTCCTAGCAAATAGGCCAATCCAAACACCGTTAAACTCTGGGCATGGGTATCGCCGTGAATCGTGTCAGGCTGAATCTCCGAGCGATTCTTCAATAACCCATCAAAGAGATAAATGGCCTCAAAGACACCACAGGGAATGAAATGGCTGAACAGCGCGATGTAGCTGTCGGCCACATGGTAATACCCAATGCCACCATAGCCTCCATAACGAATGTGGTATTCCGCCAACAGATTGTTCTCGTAGATGTCCCACTTCGTTCCATCTACGGACGCACTCTTGCCCACCCCCCAGAACTTGGGTAATTGGAACCGGTTGTAATCATTGACAATGGCCTCGATGGCTCGCTGGAGCTGCTCGTTGGTGATGTGTCGCTGATTCACCCGTGCTAATTGACGGCGGTCAAAGAGCGATAGGGACTGAGCCAACTGCGATGGACCAATGTTGCAGCCATAACAAAAGGTCGTGGCAATATATCGTGCAACCGGGTTTTCCAACTTGGCCTCATAGCCTGAAACGGGCTTGAAATGGCATGTCCATGTGAGCCATAACTCCGTATCCACCAACACATCAATCAGGTTGACGGGCCGAATACGGTCTTCAATCAGCTTTTTGAGTTGAGCGGCTCCCTTACTCTCTTTGGGGGGTGTCTTCTGAATGACCAGTCGTTCGTTGCGAAATGAGACCTGGGTATTGGCTGGAAATCCCTGGTCAGTTTGCTCAATTTCCTGGGCTAACCAGGTTCTCACGTGATCCACAAACGCCTTGCCGGTGGTGGGAAAGCCCATCTGTTGCGTATAGTCTGGTAGATGGGCATGGACTTCTTCCCAGGAGAGTAATTGACGGTAATAGTCACCAAACTCAGAACTGCCTTCAATGTAGAGGTCACCAGACTTCAGCTCTAAGAGAATGTGGGAGAACACACACAGTTCAAAATACCGACGATGCACCTGGGTAGGTGGGGCATTCCGAGACGGTTGGCCGGTGACTAATTTCCACCACTTTGTCGGAATCCAACTGAGATCTAACGTGGATGGCCGCTCACTCAGACTTAACCAGGTTTGGTTTTTGCTGCGATGGGCTCGGATAAAGGCAATGGCATCGATGAGTGCAGTATCTTGAGTGGCTGAATACAGGGGCACCACCGCTAACATCCGAAACAAGACCGACCGATGCGACCGGTAAAACCGATCTAAAAACGGAAGATAGTTGTTGCCTGCATAGGCCAGATGGTCATCACACTGGGCGATCAGGTCCTGGGAGCGCTCGCCGATGACTTGATCTACCGCAGCAAAGCGCTCTGGAATGTCGGCATCGGTCCCGTGAGCGAGCACCACCTGTCGTAGCGTCTCAATCAACGCATCGGTTCGTTGTTGACTCTCAATCCGGTAATTGGCCAGGGCTTCCTTGGCCTTATGGTGCATGCCCGTGAGTCGTTTGATGAACACTGTGGCAATGTCATCGAGGGTTTGACTGTAACGCTGTTGCAGTAGGGCCGCAGTCAGGGTATACCGCTTGGGAGCTGGCAACTCTTTCATTTGGCTGGCTTCGAGTGCCTGGGCTTGTGCCGCCAGGTGAAGGCGTTTTACCTCAGACAGTTCCCCTAACGCAGACTCTGCCACCTGCAACGGTTTCAACCAATTCAGTCGCTCAATTAATCGCTGCAGTTCTCCGAGTTTGGGTTCTCCCGGTTCTTGTTTGACCTGATTCCAATCAGTAGTCACCTGACTTTCGGCAAGATAAAACAACTCATTAAGTTGTAGCTGGGCAGCTCGCTTCAGTATCAACTAAGACAACGGCGTTGGCCAAGAGAGTTGCCTTCGCAAGCCGAATTACTAATTGAAT
>JBCCFQ010000653.1:0-2871 GCA_039029655.1 Pseudomonadota bacterium
CCATGTAGTAACCACCAATGTCAACACTTTGGCCCTGGACACCATTCAATTCCGAAACGATTCTCACTTCGTTTTCCATCAGTGCACTGGCCAAGGGCGTAAACCGCGCCTGAAGCTCCGCATCATCCGCTTGTTCGGCCAAGGCTTGGGCCCAATACATGGCGAGATAAAAATGACTACCGCGATTATCAAGCTCACCCGTTTTACGGGACGGAGACTTTCCGTTGTCCAGCAATTTACCGGTGGCAGCGTCTAGGGTTTCACTGAGAACACGGGCCTTTTGGTTATCGGTGTTGTTAGCAATATGTTCCAAAGAAGCACCCAAGGCCAAGAATTCGCCTAGAGAGTCCCAACGTAAGTGGTTTTCTTCCATCAATTGTTTTACGTGTTTCGGTGCCGATCCTCCAGCACCTGTTTCAAACAGGCCACCACCTGCCATCAACGGCACGATGGACAACATCTTGGCGCTGGTGCCCAGCTCCAAAATCGGAAACAAGTCTGTCAAATAGTCTCTTAAGATGTTTCCGGTAACCGAAATCGTGTCCTTGCCCCGCATAACCCGTTCTAGGGTATAGCGCATGGCCCGAGTCTGGGACATGACCTGGATGTCCAGTCCCTCGAGATCGTGATCGTTCAGATAGGTATCCACCTTCTTGATCAGTTCCGCTTCGTGGGGTCGATATTCGTCCAACCAAAAAACCGCAGGCATGCCTGACAAGCGAGACCGATTAACGGCAAGCTTGACCCAGTCCCGAATCGGCGCGTCTTTGACCTGGCACATGCGCCAGATATCGCCCTCTTCAACATTCTGCGACATCAACACGTTGCCGTTCTCATCGACAATGTTTGCAACCCCAGCTTCCGGAATTTCAAAAGTCTTGTCATGGGAGCCGTATTCTTCGGCTTTTTTCGCCATCAAACCGACGTTGGGCACCGTACCCATCACCGCGGGATCAAAGGCACCGTTGGTCTTACAGAAGTTAATCATCTCCTGATAAATGCGGGCAAAGGTGCTCTCGGGAATTACCGCCTTGGTGTCCGCGGGCTTACCATCAGCGCCCCACATTTTGCCTCCACTTCGGATCATTGCGGGCATGGAGGCGTCGACAATCACGTCACTGGGCACGTTAAAGTTGGAAATCCCCTTGGTGGAATCCACCATGGCAAGAGCCGGTCTGTGAGCATGGCATGCATGGAGATCATTCATGATCTCTTCTCGCTTGGTAGCGGGTAAACCCTCTATCTTCTCGTAAACGCTATTCAAACCATTGTTTACGTTGACGCCCAAGTCTTTGAACAACTCGCCATGCTTGGCAAAAGCCTCCTTATAAAAAACTCGAACGGCATGGCCAAACACAATGGGATGGGACACCTTCATCATGGTGGCCTTCACATGCAGAGAGAACAGCACACCAGCCTCTCTGGCATCCTCCATTTGCTCTTCGTAGAAATCACACAACTGCTGTTTACTCATAAACATACTGTCGATGATTTCTCCCTCTTCCAGTGCTACATCTTCTTTCAGCACCGTCGCGGCGCCGCTTGCGGTTTCCAACACCATGGAAACGGAACAGCCTTGGTCCATGGTCATGGACTTTTCACTGGAATAAAAATCACCACCGTGCATATGTGATACATGGGTTTGCGACGCCTGCTTCCATTCCCCCATGGTGTGCGGGTGTTGTTGGGCGTAGCGTTTAACCGCTGGAGGCGCGCGCCTGTCTGAATTCCCTTCTCTCAACACAGGATTTACCGCACTTCCCAGAACCTTGCCAAAACGTTTGCGCAACTCACGCTCGTCGTCGTTACTGGGATCATCTGGATAGTCCGGGATTGGGTAACCCAAAGCTTGTAGTTCCTTGATAGCGCCTTTGAGTTGGGGGACCGAAGCGCTGATGTTGGGCAACTTTATGATGTTGGTTTCGGCGAACTGTGTCAGCCGACCTAACTCCGCCAAATCATCACTGACCGCTTTGTCCTCTGGCATTAGATCCGAAAACTCCGCCAATACCCGAGCTGCCACAGAGATATCCCGCTTGACCACGTCAATACCAGCGGCGGAGGTAAACTTCCGAATGATGGGTAACAGGGAACAAGTGGCAAGTAGGGGTGCTTCGTCGGTCAGCGTGTAGATGATGGTGGCTTTGTCTATGCTCATATTTTGCTTCTTCTCGGTGTTTGAATCGGACAACGCGGATGGAAACACTAATGCTACCAAAACCCGGGTGAAAATTGGCGTGGGATACCCTGCAAGCTAAGCAACCGCAAAACCGGTTTCGTTATTGGGAAAAATGTAGCTCGAGACTCTGTCCATCCGAAATCACTGTTTTATCTGGAATCCAAGCGAGTAACCGCCAACTCTCCTACTCACTGCTTGACTCCAGTAATTAACATGTTAAATATAACGTCTGGATCTATGGGAGTTCATGTGCATGAAATTTGTGACGTTTTTTCACGACGGACGGGAGGGTGTAGGAATCTTGCGTGAAGACCAGGGAATCGTCGACCTCACGCAGGGTTTTGGCTCATTGCACAAAATTCTTCGCGACGGCCAACTCAATCAGGCGATGACGGCAGCCAAAAACACAAACGCCCAACTCAGTCTTGATCGCGTTTCACTGCTGCCTCCGATTACCAGCGCCGAAAAATACTTCTGCATCGGCGTGAACTACGCCAATCGAAACGCCGAATACAAAGATGGATCTAGCGCACCTACTAACCCCAGTGTGTTCATGCGATCGCGGGAGAGTTTTGTGGGGCATGGACAAGATATCTTGCGACCACCAGAGAGTCATCAGTTGGACTATGAAGGCGAGATCGCTGTGATCATTGGCAAGGAAGGTCGGCGCATCAAACGTGAGCGCGCTCGGG
>JBCCFQ010000654.1:0-2868 GCA_039029655.1 Pseudomonadota bacterium
CGAGGTCACCGCCAAACCCAGCATTCGAATAATTCTTTTTTAACTCGTTCATTCAACTAACCCATACGTTGGCAACTTCTTTGGCAGCGCGAACGCCGGATGTAAGCGCACCTTCCATACCAGGCTCCACCAACTGGGTATGCTCACCCGCAAAGTGAACTCCGCCGATTGGCTTGGGAATCTCCGGAACAAATTGCTGCATCTGCCCAGGTGCGAAATGCGCATAAGCACCTTCCGCGTAACTATGCGCCCAATTGATTGTTACGGCCTTTCCAAATTGATTGGCATATTGAGGCCAGGCTTTCCTCATCCAACCCAAAACATGTTCTCCGTGTGCTTTGGAACTCAGCTTTGTGAATTCACCCAAACCATCGCCGTTAATCCAATTCAACAGCATGCCCTTGCTACCAGGCACACTGCTGGACATATCGAAGATGCGCTCATAGGGTGAGTTCGAATATACCGACGATATATTTTGCTCCGCCCAAAACTTTGTGGACGTTTGCACAAACGTTTTTGCGACTTGGGTGTAGGGCAAAGTATCGATAATGCGCTTACGGGTTCTGGGTAGACCCGGTTCAAAGTCAATCTTGCGAAGCGCCGTAAACGGCAACGTAATGATGACTCGCCTCGCAGGAATTGTCTCAAACGCCCCTTTGTGACGCACCATTAGCTGCAAACCATTTCCGTTGTCTTTGATAGATGTCAACTGAGTATCAAAACGAACTACATTAGCCAGCCTTTTCATGAATCCATCAATAAGCCCACCGTTGCCGTCTTTCACATGAAAGGAAGGACCTTGTGGAGCCACCATAAAACGAAGTAAGTCTCGAACGGCACTTAAGGTGGAAACGCTGGCGAGACTGTTGTAGTTGAGTGTGTGATTAACCAAACCCAACGCGGCTTCTGAGGCACCGCTTTTCAATAAATAAGTTCCCAGGGACATGCCGTCGTAGTCAGAAAACTTGGGCGACATGACATTCTCAATAGTCTGTATTTTCTCCGCTAAGGGGCGGAGGTAGTGACTCAGAAGACGGGCAGGCGCCAAAGAAACCTCGTCGTTTTTCAGGGAAACAGGCCAGTCCGAATCCCCCAACCTTAGCGCATTGAGAGAAAACTCTTGTTCGTCCCACAAGACCAAGCCATCTGCACGACCCTCAGGTCGCGGTGGAGTTACCCGTTCCAAGGAAAACTCATTGCAGTAACGAATCAGGTTTTCATAACCCGCCCCTGCGCTCATTGCACCAGCGTCAAACCAGGTGCCATCGTCGAACTGATCTCGTAGTGTTTGTATCCGACCACCGGCGAAACCGGCCTGCTCAATCACCTGGACAGGAATACCTAATCGCTTTAGCTCGTAAGCCGCTGCCAATCCAGACAAGCCTGCACCGACCACAATGACCGGCTGGTTGTCGATGTTTTTGGATTCCTTAAGCGGTCTGGCGCAAGCGGCTAACAAACTCGCCCCTGCCACACCAAGCACAAACTCTCTACGCTTCATGAGAACGTCCGTTGCGACTAAGGTTATAATGTCTTAACATTATAACATATATAAAACAATACTAATTTCGGCTTAAGCTTCCGCTCCTTGGTCAACTGGAAAAAACCTTTTGCAACAATCCACGGTCATTCTGATTTCTCTCATCGCCTACAAGTTGGTTTTGATTGGTATTGGCTTGTGGGCATCCCGAAGAGTCAAGACCGACGCGGATTTTTTCCTAGGTGGTCGTAACCTTGGACCCTGGGTAGCGGGACTGTCATATGCTGCCAGTACCTCTTCAGCTTGGGTGTTACTTGGATTTAGCGGTTTTGTATACGCCTTTGGGGTTTCCGCTCTTTGGATGATACCGGGAATTTGGGGTGGTTATGTTGCCATGTGGGTCTGGCTTGGCCCGAGAATTCGCGAGGAATCCAAGAAACACCTTTGGGTCACCCCCACTGAGTTTCTGAGTGCCAACATCGATCAAAACACACGTCGCATTGTCGCCATCATTGCTTCATTGATGATTTTGTTCTGCTTTGTATTTTATATCGCGGCGCAGTTTGATGCGGCTGCCCAAGCATTCGTAACGAATTTCGGACTGAGTGTCACCGGTAGCGTCATTTTGGGCGCTACAATAATTTTGATCTATTGCTTGTTGGGTGGTTTTTGGGCAGTGAGCGTCACCGATACCTTGCAGGGCATCATCATGATGCTGGTGGCGCTACTGATTCCGTTTCTCGCCTTACTCGAAGCGGGTGGTTATGGAACATTGTTCCAAAACCTCCAAGCCACCGCATCTCCTGAGTTTAGCTTGTGGCACGGTGGTCGGTCCGGATTCGTTTTGTTCGGTTTTATTTTTGGCATCATGGCCATTGGTCTAGGCACCTTGGGGCAACCCCATTTGATTGCAAGACTCATGGCCGTCAAAGGGGACAAAGAAAGACGCCAAGGTTTCGCGGTAGCCATGGCCTGGGCGGTACTGGTCTACATCGGAATGTCTACCCTGGCGTTGTCCGCAAGAAGTCTCAGTCTGGAACCCGGCAACGGCGAACAGCTCTTCTACCTCATGGCTAACCAATTGTTGCCGCCTATACTGGCCGGTATCGTCATCGCCGCCATTCTGTCCGCCGTCATGTCTACAGTGGATTCTTTATTGCTGGCTGCTTCCGCCGCCGTGTCTCATGATCTTGGATTGTCAAAACGCATCCCCGGCAAAGAGCTCACCATTTCCCGCATGGTCATGACCGCCATCGCAATCTTCGCTGTAGTACTAACGCTAACGCTTCCCGACACCATTTTTAACCGAGTCTTGTTTGCCTGGAGCGCATTGGGTGCCGCCTTTGGCCCGTTGATCATCGCGCGGGTCTTGGGTCGTGAACCTTCAG
>JBCCFQ010000655.1:0-2868 GCA_039029655.1 Pseudomonadota bacterium
ACACCTAGAGCTGGTTAAAAAATGAAGTCGTAGACGGTACTGATTTCTATGTCTTTGAACGTTTCCCTCTTGATAAAAAATCTGGTTATACCAAACAGGTGGTTTGGGTGGATAAACAGGAAATGAGAGTGTTTAAGGTTGAGTACTACGACAGAAAGAAGTCGTTGCTGAAAACGCTCAATGCCAGCGAATTCAATCAATATCTGGACAAGTTTTGGCGTCCCAACTCAATGTTTATGGAAAATCATCAAACCGGTAAGAGTACGTTGCTGACCTGGCAAGACTACAAGTTTGATAATGGGTTCACCGACAAAGACTTCAATAGGAACAGTCTTTCGAAGGTGCGATGAAACTTCTCTTAAACGTCAGTTTCGCGGTAGTTTGTTCGACCCTTTTTTTGGATTCCCTAGCCGGGGAATGGTCGGGAGAAATCAGTCTAGAGGCTCGTTACTTCCCCCAGGAGCCTCTAGACTCCCGACAACACGGTAATAATCTCTCCGCGTATTTTCTCGCTGAGTACTATCACGACTGGGATGATGGTGATCAGCGATTTGCCATATCACCCTTCTTGCGTGTGGATTCCGGAGATTCTGAACGAACACATTTTGATTTTCGCGAGTTGTATTGGCGTAAAAGTTTTGCAAACGCTGAGTTTAGCGTTGGTCTGAAGAAGATATTCTGGGGAGTCGCGGAGAGTCAGCATCTCGTTGATGTCATCAATCAAAATGATGGCGTGGAGAATCTAGATACCGAGGACAAGCTTGGACAACCCATGATTCATCTGTCCGTGCTGCGTGATTGGGGAACTCTGGACTTCTTTTTGATGCCGTATTTTCGAGAGCGAACTTTTCCAGGCGTGGAAGGACGCATCCGAACCCCGATCGTTGTTGATACGGACAGTCCCCTATATGAATCGGGGGCGGAGGAACGGCATGTAGATTTCGCCGTCCGCTGGAGCCACTACATCGGTGACTTTGATTTAGGACTGAGTTACTTCAAAGGAACTAACCGGGAACCACTGATTGTCACGGATTTCAGCGGCGGGCTTCTTAGCCTCAGGCCCTTTTACGAGCAAATGGAACAGATCAGTGTGGACCTGCAGGCAACCAAGGGTAGCTGGCTTTGGAAGCTGGAAGGACTACATCGAGATACACCGAGCAACAGTTTCTACGCGCTTGTTGGAGGCTTTGAATACACCGTGGTGGGTCTTTTTGAATCAGCCGCAGATCTTGGCCTCATCGCCGAATATGCCTACGATGAAAGGGACGAGGGTCTGGCATTTGCTCAAAACGATTTAGCCGGCGGGTTTCGCTTGGCGTTGAATGACGCCCAAAGTACCGAACTCTTAGCGGTGGTTTCCCACGACCTGGATAACCAATCTAAATTCATATCCATCGAAGGCAGCCGGCGCATTGGACAGAGTTTCAGAATCTATCTAGAGGGTCGGTTTTTTACTTCAATCGACGACACTGATCCCCTGATCGCCATCGCAAACGATGACTATATAGAGCTTTCTCTCACCAAGTTCTTCTAGCGCCTACCACTTCATTCACTAGGAAACGGTGTAAAATGCACCTTTCCTTTTTGAGCCATATTCATGCAAGACGACAACATCCAGACCCCCAGCCGCTGGCAACTTTTCCGGGATATCATTGTATTTCAGGTAAAGCTGGTTATTGATGGTTTGCGAGACGCCTTGCTGATTCCCACTTCGTTGCTGGCCGGACTATTCGGCGTTTTGACCAAACCCAGCGAACCAGGCCACTATTTTTATCGGGTCGTCAGAATGGGGAGACAATCTGAAAAGTGGATCAATCTGTTTGGCATGGCTCCACCAGACGATCCAAAATCTTCCACTATGGATGTTCGTCCATTGGACTCTTTGATCAAAGACTTGGAAAGCAGCGTCGTAGACCAATACAATCGTGGCGGTGTCACGGCCAAGGCCAAAGATGCAATAGATTCGGCACTAGACGCTATTGCACGACTAAGAGAAAACCAGCAGGAAACATCGGACAGCAGCGACTCAGAGAATACCGCGACCAAGCAATGACCAAGCATTTAGAAGCCAACTTCAAGCATCAGAACCCGGATCGGGTGGGCGTGCTGCTTGTGAACCTGGGCACACCAGAGAACCCAACTCCTAGCGCAGTCCGAAAGTACCTGGCGGAATTCCTATGGGACAGCAGGGTCATCGATTACCCGAGACCTTTATGGTGGCTCATTCTCAACGGAATCATTTTACGCATTAGACCGAGAAAGGTCGCTCAGGCCTACGCCAGCATTTGGACCGACGCTGGGTCGCCACTGCTCGTGAACACCAAGGTCCAAGGGGAACGCGTCGCTGGACGACTCGACCTGAAGTACGGCGATCAAGTGACTGTGGAAATTGCAATGCGCTATGGGAACCCGAACATTGAACAAGCGCTTTTGCGGCTAAGGGAACGAGGCGCACGGAGGTTGTTGGTTTTACCTCTCTATCCACAGTATTCCGGCAGCACCACAGCAACAGTTTTCGACGCTGTCGCTCTGGCTTTGAAGAAATTCAATTGGTTGCCTGAGTTACGCTTTATTAACCAATACCACGACCATCCAAGCTACATTACAGCGCTTGCTAGCAGCATAAGGGAATATTGGAATACCAATGGCGTTGGACAACACTTACTTTTTTCTTTTCATGGTTTACCGAAACGCTATCTGACGGAAGGCGACCCCTATCATTGTCAGTGCCATAAGACCGCCAGACTGGTTGCAAAAGAACTCAACTTGACTGACGTAGATTGGTCAGTTGGTTTCCAGTCCAGAGTGGGTCGAGAAGAGTGGTTGCGGCCGTACACTGATGAGGTGCTCCTAGATTTTGCAGCTGAT
>JBCCFQ010000656.1:0-2868 GCA_039029655.1 Pseudomonadota bacterium
CCCTTTTCTTTTAACTGCACCTGTACACTCTGATTCCTAATACCATGCACCTTGGAAGAGCACGGGTTTGCGTGGTGCTATATCGCAAGTGCTCGACTAAGCTCTAATTAGACAGACTCATTTAAATAGCAAGGAAGCTAAGTATGGAAAACCTACCCGAGCGGCTAGCTCTGATTCGCGCCCCACACCTTGGTCCCAACACGCTGAGGAAACTTTGGGAACAAAACATCGAACCACTGGAACTGTTGGCAGCAAGCCCTAACGCATTGGCTGACTTCGGGTTCGATAGGGCCACCATAAATGCCATTTCGTCTCCCGATTGGGAAACCATCAATCAGGATATACGAATCATGAAACGTCTGGGAATTCACCTGCAATGGGGTGTCGAGGATATCCCCCATCTCCTTTGGCAAATTCCTGGGGCACCCTACTGGTTATTCGCCAAGGGACGTCTTTCTTGTCTCAAGTTGCCCACATTTGCCGTGGTGGGCTCGCGCAATCCAACGTGGCTGGGCCGGGAGTTGGCTCAAGAGTTTGCCGCAAGCCTGTGCGGTAAAAACCTGTGCATCGCCAGCGGCCTAGCGGAAGGAATAGATGCTGAAGCTCACCAAGGGGCTTTGGCAGTGGGAGGCAAAACCGTGGCAGTGTGTGCCACCGGATTGGACGTGGTATATCCAAGGAAAAACGCCAACTTGGCAAAACGTATCACAGACTCCGGTTTACTCATCTCCGAATACCCTCCGGGGACGGTGCCCACTCGACACCGATTTCCTCAGAGAAACCGGATCATCAGCGGCCTCAGCCTCGGCACTTTGGTGGTGGAGGCAGCGCGTCGAAGTGGCTCTCTTATCACCGCCCGTTTAGCCGCAGATCAGGGTCGAGAGGTGTTTGCCGTCCCGGGATCGGTGCATAACCCACTAGCAAAAGGCTGTCACCGACTCATACGCCAGGGCGCAAAGCTGGTGGAGGAGGTGCAAGATGTTCTTGAGGAACTACAGCAACTTGCGCAAATTCCCTTTGAACATGCTGAAAAATCGCCAGATATTGAACACAATGGCGAGGCTCACCCTCACCCCAAAGAATGGCAGGAACTGCTTGATATATTGAGTGTCGCACCCATTTCCTTAGATCAACTCGTGCGAAAAAGCACGTTGACGCAGGATCGGCTTTGCTCCATGCTGCTCCGCATGGAGCTGGCGGGGATGGTCGCCTCCGCTCCAGGCGGTGTCTTTGTCCGCAAGACCCAATAATGAGGACACGATAACAATGAAAGAAAATGTGCTCGACGTGCTGATGTATTTGTTCGAGACCTACATTGAGACCTACGACGACGAACCTGAACCAGACCGTGGTGCATTGCGGGAAGAGCTGGAAAAGGCGGGTTTTCATGACCGTGAGATCGACAAGGCCCTAAAATGGCTGGACGACCTCAGCGCTAGTCAAAATAACCCCGACCGTCAACCACCACGGGACCGGACCATCCGTGTATTCAGCGACACTGAAACCCGTCGTATGGACGCGGAAGCCCGGGGTTATTTGATGTATTTGGAAAACACCGGAATACTGTCGCCGGAACAAAGGGAGCTGGTCATCGACCGGCTAATGGCCCTAGGGACAGAAGACATCGATGTTGAGCGTATTAAATGGGTCGTGTTGATGGTGCTTTTTAGTCAACCTGATCAAGAGGCAGCGTATGCAAGAATGGAAGACCTGGTTTTTGATGACCAAGATGGCGGCACTCATTAAGTTAGCATCATCTACCTCATACACTCTCTGCTAAGCGTGCTATGGCAAGTAATCTCGTCATCGTCGAATCGCCGGCGAAAGCAAAAACCATCGAAAAGTATCTCGGCAAAGACTTTAAGGTCTTGGCATCTTATGGCCATGTCAGAGACTTAGTACCAAAAGAGGGTGCAGTTAATCCGGAACAAGACTTCCAGATGAAGTACCGGGTTATCGAAAAGAATGAGAAGCACGTTGAGGCTATCTCTAAAGCGCTAAAGAAAGCGCAAGCTTTGTATCTCGCAACTGACCCCGATCGCGAGGGTGAGGCAATTTCCTGGCACCTACACGAGTTGTTAAAGGAGAGAGAACTCGTCAATGGCAAACCGGTACACCGCATTGTTTTTAACGAAGTAACCAAGAATGCGATCAGAGAGGCCATTGACAATCCTCGAGACCTCTCCTCAGAACTGATCAATGCACAGCAAGCAAGACGGGCTTTGGATTATCTGGTGGGTTTTAACCTATCACCACTTTTGTGGAAAAAAATCATGCCCAAGCTGTCGGCAGGGCGTGTACAAAGCCCGGCGCTGCGCCTTATCGTAGAGCGGGAAGCGGAAATTGAGGCCTTTGTTCCCAGGGAATATTGGTCTATTGAAGCTGATGTTGCCAAAGGTAAAGCAAAATTCATGGCCAAGTTGGCCGACTTTGACGGCGAAAAGGTTGAGCAGTTTACCGTCACCAATGAAGATCAAGCGGAATCCATTCGCAAAGCCATTGAGGATGCGGCCGAAGGCAAACTCAATGTTAAGAAAGTCCAAAAGAAGCAACGCAAACGTAACCCTACGGCACCCTTTATCACCTCCACGTTGCAGCAGGAAGCTTCAAGAAAATTAGGGTTTGGTGCCCAGCGCACCATGCGGGTCGCCCAAAGACTGTACGAGGCAGGGCACATTACGTATATGCGTACGGACTCAGTTGCTTTGGCCGTAGAAGCAACAGCCGACATTCGCGGTGTTATCGAGAGTCGCTATGGCAAAGAAAATCTTCCTGAACAACCTGTTACCTACAAAACAAAGTCTAAAAATGCCCAGGAGGCCCACGAAGCCATTAGACCCACGTCTGCATCCCAGCATCCTGAGGAAA
>JBCCFQ010000657.1:0-2859 GCA_039029655.1 Pseudomonadota bacterium
CCCCCCCCGCCCCCCCACGCTTGTTGATCCATTTTTCGGAAAGTAGCCGTTGAGTACGCTCTACAAGAGTCGTTTTGATTACGACTAAAACTGAAGTTGGTCAAGCAACCCAGCAAGTTCGTCTGTAGCAGTAACATAGGGCGCGTGCCCTGTATCGAGAACAAATATCTGGTCAACAGGCGTGTGTCCAAGCATCAAGACTTGTAATTGAGGCCCAACGACAATATCCTGAGCGGTGAGAATGTAAACTTTGGGCACCATCCCGAACTTTTCATCCGTTAACGAGATCGGTTCGGCCAATGGTCTAGCGGGTTCGCCCAAGGCAGATGCTGTTACCGCCTCAATATTTGTGTCTTTGCAATCTGGGCAGAACAACTCCGCAAATCGTTCCGTAGCGACAGAGGCCACAGCACGATCATCCGAAAAGCTTAAATTTCCCTCCTCGGTTAATGCGCTAATATGGTCCTCCTTCGCCAAACTCAATAAACTGTCACCATCGCTGGGCAGGTAGGCGGCCAAGTAGACGAGCGACGCAATCTGGTTGGGGATGGCCTCGGCTACAGCAGAAATCGTCATACCGCCGAAGCTGTGACCGACCAAAATCACGGGCTCTTCGTAAACCTCAACCGCTGTAATGACTGCATCTCGATATCCCTCTAGCGTTTGTGTCCCCGCATCTTCACCATCTCGACCGGGTAGAGTCACCGCAGATACGGTACGGCCACTTGCTTCCAGCGCTTGTTGCACTTGTGACCAAGTAGAGCCATCTTGCCAAGCTCCGTGAACAAGCACGATTGGCGCGTCTTGGAAGCTAGTATTGACCTCGCCATTGGTAGCGGGCTCTAAAGGGCCACAGGCGAAAAGTAGTAAGCTACCTGCAAATAGGATTATTAGGTGTAATGTTTTCATAATGCTCCTCAACGTAATTGTTAATTTATAAATTTGAATTCAACCCATAACAGTATTGCTCTAGAACTTTGGTATTGTCTATGAAGCGGTCTTCACACTCGCCCAAGCAATTTGTTGTATCTGGTCAAGAACATATCCTTACCCTTCAGCCTACGGGTGACCCAATTCCCGGCGGTGAAAGCAACAAGGAACGCGCTTCCTTTTTTGGGGCCGAGCGGCAGGATGATTGGTGCTTTGCCCCAGGGCTTGTAGGGCTTGATGTCATCAATGGGCTTGCCCCCGGCAAGCGACGTCAACGTTTTTTCCAACCAGGGCTTCTGGCGTACGGTCGCAACGATGGTCATGTTGTCACCGCTTTGGGCGATGTCTCCGGCTACGAAGACGTTGGGCAACGTGGAGGGTCGCAACCACCTGTCGACTATAACACGACCTTTGCTAATCTCGGCCCCCGGCAGCCCTGCGGCCAAGAAGGTAAGCGGGCGGGAGCCAACGGCTGGAATAATCAGATCTGCCGTCACGACTTGCCCTCCGGATAAGGTGACGGATCCACCTTCCGGTGCGCCCCGACCGGGCAAGGAATCCGCGCGTTGCCCCATCATGATGTTGACACCCATCGCTTCGAGCTTTGTTTTCAACGACCTGCCAAGTTTTCTAGATTTACCAGGGAAAAGGGCGTTATCGCTAGACACCAACGTCACCGTTTTGTCGGGTAGAGAATGCGCGATTTCACCCGCGAGTTCGGTACCGACCGCACCTGCCCCGATAATCAGAACGCTCTGAGCCGCCATAAGCGCGTCGTGCCAGCGGCGTACATTTGCCCGCAGCCCTGCAATATCACCCGTTTCCGACTTGAATGGGGCAAGGTTCGCCGACCCTGTTGCCAAGACGATGTAGTCCGCAGCCACACGACCACCGTCAGCGAGTGTCACTCCCGTGCCATCGACGGCCACGGCTTCGCCTCGGAGAACTTGACCGTTCGATAGAAGCTGGTCGTAGGGGATCAGGGCTCGGTCCAGAATTTTGGTCTCAATCATTGCCCGGATCATCGCTGGCGCATGGGTGAAGTGACTGGCCCGTTCGACAACCGTGACATCCATAACATCATCAAGCGACTTAGCCAACGCCGTCCCGATATAGCCACCACCCACGATGGCCACCTTTGTTTTTCTCATTGATGACTCCTCCCTAGAAAATAGGATTGTATGGCAGGATGTTTTCCTGCCGCTTGGAGCGGTTTAACAGCTTGTAGGAAAACATCCTGCGTTACACTGTAAGCATCTTTTCGCTGAAACTTCATTTTTCGGTGTCAGCTCGTCACTACGAGATGACACCTTAGGCTTGCCCTAATTGTTTCCAGGCTGCTTCTTCTGGACTGCCAGGTGCAGGGAGAAGTTGCCCCCCTTCCATCCCGTGAGAAGCGGGACCAGAATTCAGGACGACACTGACTTCATCCCAGTCGCAACCCAAGGCATCAACGGCACCTTGGGTGATGCGATTGATCATCTCTACTTTGGCACTTTCAGTCCGGCCGGAGCGGATGTTGCCATTTACGTGGATAATCTTCCCGACTGGAAGGGCGCTAAAGCCAGCCTCTCTATCTGCCTGCTCGTTAAAAAAAGTGTTGACAAACTGAATCGGGGCACCGGTCACATCGACATGAACCTGAGTAATGCATTGGGCAATGTGAGCCCGTTGTGGCTCGGTTGAACGATTTTTGGCTACCGTTAATAGATAAATGGGCATAGTCATACTCCTAATCGTCTTATTGACGATAATTGTCGTTAAAATCAACTGTCGAGCGTAAAAATTAGCAGTTCGTTCGGGTCTGCGCCTGTTTGGTTAACCCAAAAGTCGTTGATCTGACGCATAAAATTTTCTCGGATTTCAAAGGCGATACCTTTCGGCACAGTACACATCACAACGCTTGAATTGCTCGGCTTTCCTGCCGTC
>JBCCFQ010000658.1:0-2842 GCA_039029655.1 Pseudomonadota bacterium
CACCGGTAGAAAAAGTTGTCGACAGTACTGCGGCCGGGGACTCCTTTAACGCGGGTTACCTTGCAGCACGATTTGCTGGCCTTGGCTGCGTCGAGGCCGCAGAACAAGGCAACAAGCTAGCGGCCACCGTGGTTCAATATCCTGGCGCAATCATTCCTCGGACGAAGATGCCTTTTTGAGTCTTGCTGAGTTTTTTACTCGTTACTTGGCTTACCGATAGTCGCCAAAATCCCGCCGTCCACATAAAGCACTTGACCATTCACGAAGTCACTGGCCGATGACGCCAAGAATACCGCAGCCCCTTGCAAATCCTCAGGATCACCCCAACGACCCGCGGGGGTGCGGCTGACGATGAATTCGTTCATTGGATGACCATCTTGTCTGATGGGTTTAGTCTGTTCAGTGGCAAAATATCCCGGTCCAATACCATTAACTTGCACGTTGTACCGAGCCCACTCCGTCGCCATGTTTCTCGTTAGCATTTTGAGGCCGCCTTTCGCAGCCGCATAAGCACCAACGGAGTCACGTCCAAGCTCACTCATCATGGAACAAATGTTGATGACCTTACCCCCGCCTCTTTCCACCATTCGTCGCACCACAGATTTAGAGACAACAAACGCACTGGTCAGATCGGTTTTTACGACAAGCTCCCACTCATCAACGGCCATTTCGAGCAAAGGAACGCGGCGGATTATTCCAGCGTTGTTCACTAAGATATCAATCGCACCTACGTCAGACTCGATTTTGGCAATGCATTTTTCAACTTCCGTTTCGTCGGTAACATCAAAACGATACCCAAAAGCGTCGTACCCCGCGGCGGCGTATGCCGACACGGCTTTATCTATTTTCTCCTGAGAGGAATGACCATTAATCACCAACCGAGCACCCGCGGCACCTAGGCCGTTGGCCATTGCCATACCTAAGCCGTGAGTGGCGCCGGTTACAAGCGCTACTTTGCCGCTAAGATCGAACATTCCCAAGTTACCCATCATTGGTCCCCAATGGTTTGAGTGTATGGCACAGCAACTGGGATCTTATTTGAGGTCGCCGATATCCAATGCACCCATATCGGTGTAGTCAAGGTTTTCACCGCCCATTGCCCAGATGAAAGTATAATTCGCATTACCACTGCCCATGTGAATGGACCAAGGCGGAGAAATGACAGCCTCAGAGTCGGCGACAACGATATGCCTCAAAGAATTCGGCTCGCCCATAAAGTGGAACACCCTTTCATCTTCTCCAAGCTCGAAGTAAAAATACACTTCCGAGCGACGGTCGTGGAGATGCGGTGGCATAGTATTCCAAACACTGCCTGGATTGAGAATTGTCAAGCCGAGTAACAGTTGAGCAGAACGACACGTTTCAGGAACAATGTATTTGTAAATGACTCGATCATTGGAGGTTTCCAACGACCCAAGTTTCACGGGAACGGCGTCCTCAATGGAAATCTTTACCGTCTCGAAGCGGGTGTGAGCGGGCGTTGATGCCAAATAGTATCGAGCGGGTACGTCAGGACTAGTGGATGTGAAAGAGACCTCTTCAGTTCCCATGGGGATATAGATCCCGTCCCGAGGTGCCATCTCATAGGTCGCCCCGTCGATGGAAATGGTCCCTGGCCCCTTACCGACATTGACCGCCCCGAGCTCGCGACGCTCTAGAAAGGGTGTCCCAGCCACCGGTTCCTGTTGTGCCGGTAAAACAAGCGTTTCTTCCACGGGTGCCGCACCACCAATCACCATGCGCTCCACATGGGAGTAATTTAGGCTGATCTCATCACTAACAAACAGGTCAGTCACAAGATACAAGTCGCGTAAGGACTCATTGCTGATCCCTTCCATTATCGACGGGTGAGTCGCCTGATACGTCCGTTTATACATCTTCACTCTCTTTGTTTTCGCTGAGGACATATGGTAACCGGTGTCAATGGCATTTGCAAAACACCCAATCGCAAAATAGACCCAGCTTTATGGGGTGGGCTTACGAGTGGATTCCCGACGAATCAGCCTTGGCACAATGGAGTTTTGCGCTTCCACCTCATCTTCTGAGGACCGCAACAATTGGCGTGCCGCCAACATGCCGATATCTCGAGAGGGTATATGCACTGTCGTCAGACGCGGCCAAATACGTGTCGCGGTTTGGAAGTCATCGTACCCCACCACAGACAAATCACGGGGTACTTCCAGACCCGCAATCAAAGCAGATTGAACGACCCCCGCTGCCATTTCGTCATTGGCCGCAAACACCGCGGTAGGCGCAGGATCTAGATCAATCAATTCCGCGCCGCGTGCCAGACCCGACTCAAAAGTGTAATCGCCCTGGAATACATATTCTGGTTTTAACTCAAGATTGAACTCTGCGAGACCTTCCTCCAAGCCAGAGCGACGTTCCTGAGCAGAGCGAAAACTTCTGCGACCAGCCACAAGTCCGATACGTTTGTGACCCAACTCCGCCAAATGTCGGGCTGCTTCCCGCGCCCCCAAGCGATCATTGGTCACAATCATCCGTTCATCCAAATCCACGGCAACAGAGGCAATGCGAATGTACTCACAGCCTACTTCTCGCATCACTTCCGCCAAACGCTCATCTTCTGACACGGAAGGCGTCACTACCACACCGTACAGTTTCTGTACCTCGATAAAACGGCGAGCATCTTCAATAAATTCATCGCTCATACGATCGCAAGGATGCACAACAAGTTCGAAACCAGTGCCCCTCAACCCATCAAGAATACCAAGCTGAACATTCACCACGTATTGGGGATTTGGGTTGTCGTAAATAAGACCCACCAGATGGGAACGTCTGAACGCAAGGCCCCGGGCCTGGGGGTCAGGTCGAAAGCCAA
>JBCCFQ010000659.1:0-2835 GCA_039029655.1 Pseudomonadota bacterium
ACCCACCACCAATCCCACTGATGACCTGCCGTTGGTTATGGAGTTGCTTTCCTCGGGGCGGTTGACGATTTTCACAAACAAAAGTCTTGAAAAGGCCCTTGCGGATTTTCTTGTGACTCGCGCTCGAGCCCGGGACGCTATGACCGGCATCGAGTCTAGGCTCCCAGATCTAGATGGTAAACATGGCGAGTTGTACGAAATCCGAGGTGCGATTTCTACGTCTCTTAGTGATGACGACACTCTCACGGATGAGTTTTTCGTCTCTGCGCCTGTAAGCTGCGATGAGGAGCGTATGCGGGCTCACAAGGTGTTCTTGAACGATCTTGCGAATTTTGAGTTCGAATACCAGTTTTACAACCGGGGCAATCAAAAGGTGAGTGCGGCTTTGGCGGAGTTGCACAATGTGCTCGACGAAATTCTGGGCGATGACCACCAGGGGGACGAATAGTGTTGCTTCGCCGGGTCATGGAGCATGTAAAAACCCAGAACTGGATGGCGGTGGCGATCGATTTCGTCATTGTCGTGGTCGGTGTGTTTATCGGTATTCAAGTAGCCAATTGGAATGAATCTCGCGCTTTTGATGTCAAAGAACAAGAGCTGCTCCTGGAGCTAAGACGAGAAATCGAGTTTGCTATCGAAACAACGAAAAAGTGGCAGGAGGGCTATGGAGATGTGAAAAGGGCGGCCGGTAGATCCCTTGCTTTTCTCGATGCCAATGAGTCCTGTACCGATAACTGTTGGACCGTGCTAGTGGATTTTTATCATGCGTCTCAGTGGATTCCCGTCGCGGTTGGCAGGTCCACCTACGACGAGTTACGCCGGTTGGGTCTTCCTCGATCTCGTGAGATCGTCGATTTGGTAGAGTCTTATTTGGCACAGAACCATACCTCTGCCGTTGTGTTTACTGACAGTCCCGAATATCGAACGCTCGTTCGAAGTCTAGTGCCGACGGCGGTCCACGATATTTACTGGGCCACCTGTTATGAACTCATAGACGGTCTGGACGTTTATAAAGATGACTGTCCTGCCGGAGTGTCGGACGAGTTGGCGTCGCAAACGGTACAGAGAATCACTAGGCATCCAGATATTCAAACGACATTGGCGTTTTGGTATAGCGAGATCACCCCAACGGTGGGTGCACTTGGCGATCAAAATGATGCAGCCGCGCGAGCCATTATCGCTATCGATCAAGTTTTGGAGACGAAAAACACACACGAGGAGCAAGAGTAATGTTGCTTCGCCGGGTAATGGAGCATGTCAAAACCCAAAATTTCATCCAAAAGTAAGGCTCCAGGCAATGTTTCCTGGAGCCCAAATCCCTCTAAGTTTGTTCAGCGAGTCTGAGTCTTTGGCTAGGGCTTAAGCCAGGACATTTGTAGGCGTTGCCAATCACCACGGCGCTGAAGGTTCCGCCAGTACCGGTTTCACCTGTGTTATGACTGAGGTTTTCCGTTTCCAAGACGATGTAATTAGCGCCTAAGACCAAAGCTTTGTTACGCATGTCATTTCGTGCGCCTTGTATGAGGTTTTTGTCCGAGGTGAAGTCGGCGGTAACTAGGTTGCCTTGACTACCCATGACTTCGCCTAAGCGTTCGCAGTCTTGAGCTGCTGCCTGTCTAGACACAATGATTGCTTGTGCGCCGGGTAGGGGTTCTATAGCCGCGCAACCGGCAAGCAAAACACCCAGTGTCGGGTACACCATCAACTTGAGCATTGAGTTTCTCCGAATCAAATGACGGTGACAGCATAAGGTGCTATCATCAAAAAACAATACGGAAAAAATAAGTATTATAAAATAATACTTTTGAGTATATTATGCGACAGACAAAACAACTGGTGGATGCCTTAAAAAAGGCCATCAAAGCAAAGGGTTTGACCTACGCGGATATCAGCAGACGCTTAGGCTTAAGCGAAGCAAGTGTTAAAAGAGTTTTTTCCCAGCGCAGTTTCACCCTGGAGCGATTTGAGGAAATCTGCACCCTGGCCGATGTCACGGTCTATGACTTGGCTAGAATGACGCGTTTGTCCGAGGAAGACGGTGTTACGCGATTGAGCGCATCGCAAGAGCAGGCGTTGGCCAAAGATCAGATTCTGCTGAGCTATTTCTATCTCTTAACCAACAATTGGTCCCCGGGGCGTATCTCGAAACGTTATCGCTTCGACGTGCCCACACATACGTCGCTGCTTGTTAAGTTGGATCGCTTGGGCTTAATTGAGTTGCTGCCCAACAACCGTGTCCGTCTACTAACGGAAAGAAATATCCAGTGGCGAGCAAAGGGACCGGTACGAAATCTGTATGAAAAGTTGGTCAAAGACGAATTCTTGCGCTGTGAGTTCGCTGGGGACAATCAAAAACTCAACTTCGCGACGGGGGAATTGTCGGCGGCCTCCATTCAGATTCTAATGAAAAAGCTTGATCGGCTACATCAAGAGTTCAATGAACTGGCGGAGCTGGACTTAGCGACGCCACCGGGAAAAAAACTCGGTGTTGGTCTAATGCTGGCCCAGCGACCTTGGACCTTTTGGTCGGTATTGGAGAAGGTACGGCCTACAAAGGGCTGATCGAGGGGGAGGTTGGTGGTTTGACCGCGCCTTCAGGGCCATCATACTCACAATAGGTACTGTTGTCGGTCCTGAACTTGCTTTCACCGTGACGACGAACGGCCTGATACATTTGGTTGGCGACAAACAGACATCTCTTTTTGTTGAGGGTGAGACTGATAGCTGACAGCCATTTTGGTTCCTCGCATTGTTGTTTCAGATTTGCGCGAAATTCGTCATCACAAAAGGTTCTGTCTTTTTCGTAGGTGGCGTGACCGTGGCGATAACAGAAGT
>JBCCFQ010000660.1:0-2809 GCA_039029655.1 Pseudomonadota bacterium
AAAAACACGGTGTAAGAAAACACCAACCCTTTCCAATCCCCCAGCATATTGGAAAACAAAGTATCTACTTTTTCCGGGTTGGCTTGCAGGAACAATCCGTCTGCACTGTAAAACAAGTAAGACAAACACCATCCGCCGATGACACTGTAAAACGACAGAATCAAGATGCCTGCTACGATTCCGTTCAACCCCAGCAAACGCCAATGCTTGTTGTGGGCTTCCTCTTGCCCCAGGGTGTCCATAGTGGAAATTGGATTACGGCGACCCCGACGACCCAACATCACTTCCGACATCATGATGGGTAAGCCAATCACAAAGACACAAACCAGATACACCAAAACGAAGGCACCACCACCGTTTTCCCCAGCGACATAAGGAAATTTCCAGACGTTACCTAAACCGACCGCCGAACCGGTTACCGCAAGAATAAAGGCAGTTTTAGAAGACCAATGCCCGTGTAGCGAGGCTCTCTTTATCATTTTTCTTGTTGTCGAGACTTGGGCTTAGAGAAAGTCTGCGCCAAAAAATAGGTCAAAACAACTGTGTAAAGTTTGCTAAATCTCAAGAAAGCATATAATTGCCCGCTATGTGTGCTGCAAAGAAAAAACAAGGCGACGATAAGTCACTGATTGCCATAAATAAAAAGGCAAGATTCGAGTACTTTATTGAGTCAAGTCTGGAGGCTGGTGTCGCGCTACAGGGATGGGAAGTGAAGAGTCTCAGGGCCGGTCGTGCCCAACTCACAGAGAGTTATGTCATCATCAAAGACGGGGAAGCTTGGCTGTTAGGGGCACACATTAATCCCCTCACCACGGCATCAACCCACGTAAACCCCGACCCCAGTCGTACACGCAAGTTACTGCTGCATCGTCGAGAATTAGACTCTCTCATCGGCGCGGTGGAACGAAAAGGTTATGCGCTAGTAGCACTTCGACTGTACTGGAAAAAGTCAAACGTGAAGCTTGAAATTGGTCTCGCTAAAGGTAAGAAGCAACACGACAAGCGTGCGTCACAAAAGGACCGGGATTGGCAGCGGCAGAAAGAAAGGATCTTGAAGCCGCGGTAAGCAGTTACGAAAGTAGGACTAGAAAGTATTTTCTCACCCGCAGGCTAAACAGTTCGAAAACACTTTCTAGTCCTACTTTCGAATAACGGCACCGCAACATTTGGGGGTGGGTGGAGTGTGTCGCTGACCTACTAGGTCATCCCGAGCGTCGCAAGATCAGTTCCAAGTAAAAAGTTTTCAGTTTAAAGAGACTGTCGGACATGTCGTACTAATCTTGAAACTGTCTACTTGTCACTAGGAACCACTCGCTATGGCGAAGGTGCCAGACGCGTTACGATAGAAACAAGGGACTACATTTTCTCGTCATCCTGCCGAAGGGCAGGATCCAGTCTGTACTTTGCCGCGAAGCGGCACTATATAAAGCTATGGACTAGAGCCCATAGCCTATAGACTATAGCCCCATGCTCTTGCTACGCGGACCTAACAAATGAAAAAACCCTGTCTAGCAATCGCCTTCACTCTCCTTTGTTCCTCCCCCTCCTTCGCCGAAAAAATCGCCCTGGTAGGCGGTACCTTGGTGGACGGGCTAGGCGGCGCGCCTGTCTACGACAGCGTGGTGTTGATCGAAGATAATCAGATTACGGAAGTGGGCGTTGTTGGTCAGCTTGAGCCGGGCAAGGAGTACCGCGTTGTTTCTACAGACGCAATGACGGTGATGCCGGGTCTATGGGAGATGCACGCCCACTTAATGCTGAACGGTCATAGCGACTATGGGCACTGGGATAGAGCCTACGCTGATCGTTTAGCCAGCGAAATCATGCCGGCCTCTGCAGTTCAGTTGTTGCTGGCTGGCGTAACCACAGCCCGAGACTTAGGCGCACCCTTAGACGATTCCGTGTCGGTGAAAAACAGAATTGAGAACGGAGAGATACCGGGCCCGCGGCTATTTATCTCTGGCCCATTCATTCAGCACAGAGCCTATCCCGGTACAGAGAACTTTCGCTGGGGTGTTGAGAGTGTTCGGGACGCTCGGGCTAAGGTAGATCGTTTGGCGGACGCCGGGGTGGATGTCATCAAACTGATCGACCATGATCTTATGGAGTTTGCAGTGGCCAAAGCCGTTGTTGATCAAGCCCATGAAAGAGGTCTTAGGGTTGTCGGTCATTCCCACAAACCGGATGAAATTCGTATTGGTCTTAAGATAGGCATCGATAACTTTGAACACACTGGACTCACTACGGCGCCTGAGTATCCGCCGGACATCATTACTGTCCTTCGAGAACGTACCGCCAAAGGTCGTATCGCCGGGGGACCTTTGTATTGGACTCCAACGGTTGAAGGTCTGTGGAATTTCGAGGGCCTTCGAGACAACCCAGAGCAAGTGGATACGGATTGTTGGCACCGCGGCTTAGCGGATGACACCATCGCAGACATTAAGCAATCCATACAACATCCTGGACGATTGGATTACTTTCAACTCACGCCAAAGCGGAAACCCACCTTAAAACGAAAAATTGCTCAACTGCGTAAGTCCGGAGTCGTGTTATTGATCGGAACAGACAGCGGCATCCCTCTCAAGTTTCATTGTCAGTCCACTTGGCATGAAATCGATGTCTGGACTCGCGTCATGGGTATCCCCGTCATGGAAACGATCCAAGCAGCCACCTACTGGCCCTCAAAAATGATGGGAGTGGAAAAGCAGTGGGGCACCATTCAGCCGGGTCGTTACGCGGATATCATTGCGGTTCAAGGGGATGTACTAAAGTACCCGGCGCTATTGCAACGGGTAGACTTTGTTATGAA
>JBCCFQ010000661.1:0-2807 GCA_039029655.1 Pseudomonadota bacterium
AGGAAGTTGTGTCTTGACGCATGCAACAATATGAAACTTGGTTCAAAATCTAATGAGAAAGCACCAGCACCCCAAAGGTGCAAAGTAAAAAAGATCCGCTGCAACCCTACGAGGCCAAGGATAATTCCGGCTACATCTCTTACAGCAAAAATGTGAAACGCCTGACTTCGCAGGTCGGAATCTTGCTCACGCGGAATGAAATGCTGAAGAAAAACGACCATCGTTGCTACCACTACACCGACGAGGTAGGTGGCTTTGATCTGGTGTCTTGTACCACTGATTGGGGCGGACATACGATCCCAGGTCGCCATTTTCCCTATCCCAACAACTTCGGCAAAGTAGTCCCGGGGATAAACGCGCTCGCGATGACTTATAGCTTCTTTGAAGAAGTTGGGCACCACGGCTATACGGTCGTCCACTCGCGATAGTCAGTAGGTCGAGAGTCTGATCTAGGCTTTCGGTTTCGTCAACTCGCTTGATTCCACGCCTACCCCAGAGTGGTCTGATTTCTGCATCGTCCCCGAATCAATGGCAATCTGTAGGGTAATAGCACAACTGTGATTTACCTCAGCTCGACCTCGTCTGGTTTCCGTAATCGTTTGATTACCCATCATAAATTGAGATCGGTGTACTCAATTATGTTGCTGGTTATGGTTTGCCTAGCAGTAGAAGAAGTATCCGCACGCGAAGATCAGGAGGAGGAACGAATTCTCCGTGGGCTGCAAAGTTCGTTTGCGTTGCCGTTTTCGGATCTTTTTATTAAGGAGCATGAGTCAGAGTGGGACAACTTAACACATGGATTAAGTATGTCGTTGTCCACTAATTATCCGCTCGACCAAACCGTGACGGTTTCGGGTCAGGATGGGAGCGGGACTGAGGGTACCCGTAGCGGGAGTTCGATCACCTCCAGTGTTGCGTTTAAGTACACCCCTCTAAAAAATTGGTATGCCTCGGTCGCCTTCGTTAAGTATTGGGACGCTGACTTGCAGGCACCGTGGAATCCCGATTTTACCTATACCTTCGGATACAGCGATTGGCGCCCCTACACCCTCAGCCTCGGCTACGCCAACTACGGCGGCAATAGACTCAATCCCGATAAATCCAAAGGAGAGGTCCACACCAATTTTGATCAGGGTGCATGGACATTGGGATGGAAGTTTCCGATTCCCAAATCACAAGCACGTCCGTTTATGTTCCATGAAGATGGATCGATAGGCTGTAATGTTAGTTATAGCTTGGTTCCCAGCTACTTTGACCTGGCTGCTTCGGGGCAAAGAGACAATAAGAGATCGCTAGGTCTCAGTTGTCGATACACGATCTACGGCTATTGGTTCTTTTCCATCAATTTCAAGCACTATTTGAAAAAACCGCAACAGCAGCCTTGGGACCCTGATTACACCTACGGTTTTGGCTACTTTGACTGGCACCCCGGAACGATTGTCTTTCAATACGCTAACTATGCGGCCAACAAGTTTGATGGGAGCACCCGCCTTAAGGACGGCAGCATATCCATTTCCTGGTCCTATGTGTTCTGACTCGTCGCTGGGGAGAGTTTGAATAGTCAGTTAACCGATTGGAGCTATGAAATACCCACTCCAACTTGGCCAGATTTGTTCAAAAATTCCACCGCTTGGTCGATACCTTTCTAGTGATTTGCTTTTTGAGCATTGCCGCGAGCTCTGGAGATTGATATGAACGTTGAGTCAAAAGAAGAGAACAATGTAACTGTATTAAAACTAAAGGAAAAACGACTGGATGCCCACATCGCTGTCAACTACAAGCAAGACGTGGCAGATCGAGTCGAAAGTGGTGTTGGCACTTTGGTGCTTGACATGTCGGAAGTTGAATTCATTGACAGTAGCGGGCTGGGCGCAGTGGTTTCCTGTCTGAAACTGGTTGGTTCTAAGGGTGGCAAGATGTCGATTTGTGGCCTGCAAGAGAGCACATTTTCGATGTTTAAACTCACCCGTATGGATCAGGTGTTTTCAATCTATCCAACTGAGGAAGAGGCTTTGGCCGCTGCGGCCTAACCCTCAAAACTCCAAGAGGACGTTATTGTCATGAAAGCTATGGTCCTTGCTGCGGGTAAAGGTACACGAGTACGCCCGATAACCTACAGCGTTCCAAAACCCATGATTCCGCTGGTTAGAAAGCCAGTCATACAGTCAATCTTTGAATATTTACGTTCCTACTCGATTCGAGACGTGGTGATCAACACCAGTTATCTCTCAGACAAAATCGAATCGTATTTCGGTGATGGTGATCGATTTGGGATGCGTATGGCATTCTCTTTTGAAGGGAAAAAAACTAACGGCAAAGTCGAAGGTATTGCAGTAGGGTCGGCTGGGGGGATGAAAAAAATACAGGATCACTCGGGTTTTTTTGACGAGACATTCATCGTGCTTTGCGGTGATGCTCTAATCGATCTCGATATCACCAAGGCGGTTGAGTTCCATCGCGAACGTAAATCGATCGCGACGATAATTCTTAAAGAAGTTCCGCGTGAGGAAACGTCTAAGTACGGCGTTGTTTGCACCGATAAGTCCGGACGTATCGTACGCTTTCAAGAGAAGCCAGAGCCCGATGCGGCTTTGTCAACTACGGTGAATACGGGTATTTACATTTTTGAACCCGATATCTTTGACTACATCCCGTCACATTCTGAATACGACATAGGTGGTGATCTATTTCCGAAGTTGGCGGATCTTAATCTGCCATTTTACGGGATCAGCTTGCCGTTCCAGTGGGTCGATATTGGTTCTGTGACCGACTATTGGCGTGCGACCGGACTTGCTCTAACCGGCGGG
>JBCCFQ010000662.1:0-2800 GCA_039029655.1 Pseudomonadota bacterium
AAAAGCAAAGACATTTTCTCACCCGTGGATTTGTTCGTTGAATGCACTAGTGAATAAAACAACGAACTCCACGAGTCTTAAGTAGATTCCCGTCAAAGCAGGGTGGTTTGACTTTAAGCGATGAACGATGTACGTCACCACTGCCTGTTGTCGATCTTGTTTCTACATACTTTGCAATCCAATCAACCTTTTTGACTATGTTACCACTCAAGTACCTTCTAACTTTGTCTTGATTATCAATCATACTGTTGTTGTCATTGTCACATTTGGACAGAACAGATGAGGCTGAGCTGGCTGCTCTTTTTGACACGGATTTTATCGAAGGAGCAATTGACTGTTCTGCTACCGTGTTTGGTTCCCTAACAACTTCAATTTCTGACGGGGCTTCGTTGGCCCTGCCCTGCACGTGAGCGTTGGCCTCCAGGCTAACACTGAAAACCTCATCGGTGACCTCTTGCAAATATTCGACTTCCTGTTCAAAATCTGTTTCGTCTAGTAAACAGGCTAGTTGATCGGTTAAATCTGATATTGCTTGCTGTTTACCATCTATATCAGCAAATGTGTGCATGTGCCTCATCTTAGGGATTTAGCCTGTTTGTGAGTGTGCCTCATAACACGGCTCTAGCCTCATTTTTAGATTCTCTTGCCCTCTTCTGGGATTTATGACTAATTGAATTCAGAGTGAATCGGACAACGACGGTGCTGTGTGCGTTTTGTCTGTAATTGCCGCTTGGATTACTTACAAGCTAGCCGGTATGGTGAATTCGAAAATTAAGCCCACGGACGTGGTCAGCAACTACAACGGAGAGGGTGACGCTGCCGAGTGGTGGAAGAGGTTTGAAACCATTTCGGTTATCAAGTGACTGAACGAGGACGACCAGGCGATATACGCGCCGTTGTTATTGCATGGTCCGGCATTCCTTGTGTACGACAAGTTACCCGCGGCAAGCAAGAGGAGTATTAAGCTCGTGAAAGCTAGTATTTTAACTGCCTTCTCTTTGTCGAAGTACGCGGCGTTCGAACAACTACGTACTCGGACCTACCAGCGTGGCGAAAATGTGGATGCCTACTTCGCAGATCTTCAGCGTCTGAGCGAGTTGGCGGGTATTGAAGCGGCATCTGTCGCGTTCGTGGTTGGAATGCCAGGTGATATTGGCAATCAATTACGCACAATGGAGGCGCCCACGGATAGTGAGCTTGTGGCTCGGGCACGAGTGCTCATTGAGGCCAGTCGCAGCGATGAGGTTGTGGCCGCGGCGACCCTGGCTAATGCCAGACAACCTCGTGAAGAAGGCAGAACGTGTTACTACTGTCGCCAGGTGGGTTATTTCTTCAGGGAGTGCCCAAGCAGGCCCAAACGAAAGCCAAAGACCAACGATGTCACTTGCCAGCTGTGTTCGCGTTCTGGCCATAGCGCACTGGAATGCCAACGACCGACGGAAAACGTGAACGGGGCCGCGGCGACAGCAACCCCAGCGGCGGTCCCAATGCAGTGACAGGGCTTGTTGTGAAGGATGTTTTGGTGAATCAGCAGTCCTGGCGGGCGTTGATTGATACGGGCTGCACGACGACGTTAGTCACACCTCGTGTTACGAAGGGTCATGTGGTGTTGCCAGGTGGCACTCATCGCATCAAGATGATGGACGGCACTTCAGTGGGTGTGTTGGGCTGCGTTACTATGCCAATCACGATTGACCAGAGGCAACGACGTATTTCCTGTCAGGTTGTCAGAGAGATGTTGTCGGGGATCGACGTAATAATTGGGTTGAATGCAATTACTTTATTTGGTGGCATGGATTTATCCGCGGTTGGGCGTGTGACATTTGGAGCCGCGAAGGATGGAACAGCGGGTGTCGCTTCTCTTTCACCGAGTGTTCTGGGTAATTTGCAGTTGGATGATGAGAATTTCTCTGCCAAATTTGACGGTGCAGCGTGGACTGTAAAATGGAAGTGGAAGGATGGTTTGGCACCGGACTTCTTGAAAAACAGTGTGGGCAGGTATGGTATGGCCCGCGATGTGGCGATGGAGTTCGAGGGCAAGTTGGATGAATGGGTGAGCAAAGGGTACTTGGTTCCCTACGACGAGGTGAAGCATGGCCTGGTCAAGGGCCTCATTCCAATGTTCGCGGTTGAACAGACCAACAAGAAGAAAGTACGGCCAGTGTTAGACTATCGTGAAATGAATGGCTGGGTCGATATTTACACAGGGGCAAGCGTAATCTGTGCGAGCACTATTCGGAAATGGCGGCGAAAAGGCGTGGATTGTGCAGTCCTGGATCTCAAGGATGCCTATCTGCAGCTGTATATCGACGAAAGCTTGTGGTCCTACCAGACAGTGATGCACGGTGGTCGCCGATGGTGTCTGACGCGTCTAGGGTTCGGCCTAAATGTGGCACCTATGATAATGTCAGCGATATTGCAAAAGGTGCTCAGCTTGGATGCCGTTATAGCCCAGGGCGCAGACTCGTACATCGACGATCTTTATATCGATGAATCAGTTGTGCCAGCATCAGTTGTGCAGGAGCATTTGCGACATTATGGCTAGCTCACAAAGCCAGTTGAGCGTCTCAATTCGGATGGGGCTGTACGTGTGCTTGGGTTGGATGTCATAAAGGCAGGGGAACAGCTTTGGTGGCGTCGCTCCAATCAAATGGATTTTGCTGCAATTGACTGCAACAGTCTCACTAGGCGGGAGCTTTACTCACTGTGTGGCAAGCTTGTTGGGATCCATCCGGTGTGTGGTTGGTTGCGCGTAGCATGTGGCTATCTCAAGCGTGAGTCACGCAAGGAGGGATGGGAC
>JBCCFQ010000663.1:0-2794 GCA_039029655.1 Pseudomonadota bacterium
GCTTGCACTATTAGCAGATGCAGGGGATATAGGGCCCCTCCAGTCGGTGTTGGAATCAGTACCAAATTTGGTGTCGGACATTTCTGGAAACCCTGGGATGTTGTTAGAGCCAGGTGCTTCGGTAACCTTTACCATTACCTCTAAAGATCGCTTTCGTCGATTTAGCATGGCCGCCATGTTGATTCCTACCAACGATACTTTTGTGGCAGTGAACAGTGTTCACCTACCATCACGGTCTCGCACAGTGGATGCTCTGGCCTATGACGCAGGCAGTGAGCCCAACGATGAACTTTGTGCAAACATTCCAGGACCACCTTGTATGGGAGCTGGTCCTTCTGAAGAAGCCGGTGGAGAAGGCTTTGTCCATATCGCCAATGGCATCCATGGGGTGGGCGATCTTGAGCCAGCGGTTTACGACTGGAGAAGCCCTGTAGCCCGAGTCAGAATCCGTCGCGTTCACTAGCACCCCATCGCAAAGACCTCGACGGTAAGTCCAAAAGCGCCCTTCGGGGCGCTTTTTTTGTGCCAAACGGCGAAATTAATGCTTCCTGATATAATAAGTGCATAACAAGAATCCAAGGAAGCGATCATGAAAGGACCCGTATTTGCCGTAGCGTTTTTTGCGCTCGGTCTGGCCGTGGGCTGGTGGATTTACCACCAAGAGCAAACCACACCCCACCGTGCGCCAGTCGATGTCCTACAGACTCCGGTGATAGAGGACGAGCTGCCTCGTATTTCCGCGCAAGAAGCCCAGGACCACCGAGACAATTTCTACCAAGACCTGGAAACAATGTCAGATGTGGTGTCCCTACCGACAGATTTCGCAGAGACTGAAGCATTGTACGCTGTAGCAGGTCGCGCCAATGCAGAAGAATTACAGGTTTTAATTCAGCAAGCCATGGCTATGGCCAATCGGTATGACAGACGTGCCGCATTGCAGATCCTTTACGGTCGCTATGCAGACCTTGACGCTGAAGGGGCCTTAGACTTTTTAGACGAATCGCGTCTGGATATCGACACTCAAATCATTGGTGGCATGTTTTATTCTTTGGCCAAGTCAGATCTCAATTTGGCTGTGGATTTGGCCAACGACTATAACAACGTACGTCGTCGTAAACTTGCTGGTCAATCTATCTTGAAGGCCATTGGCGAAATCTCCCCCGATAACCTTGAGCGAGTGGCGTCTGCGCTAAAAGATCACTACATCGTAGATAACTATAGAACGAGTGTACTGGCGACGCTGGCCAATACCGATCCCTACAGTGCCATGGAACAGGCCTTGTCTCTGACTACCACACGGTCAAAGTACGGCAGTATGCAGCGTATCGCCGAAGTGTGGGCGCGGACCGACCCGGAAGCTGCGTTGGCGTACGCCGCGAACATCGGCAATGCAAGTATTCGTAGTGTTTACCTAAACGGCGTCCTACAGCGTTGGGTGTCCGATGATCCCGATGGCGCGGTGAACACGTTGATGAATCTTCCAAGCGGCGAATTAAAGGACCGCGCTATAGACGCTGGCTTACAGAGTCTGGCTATGTCGGCTCCAGAGCAGGCCATGGTTTTGGTCGAGCAGTTGGAACCGTTTAGACGCGCCAAAGCCTACCAAAGTATTTTTTCAGGGTGGGCCCAGGCGGATCCGCGTTCGGCAGCCATGGCTGTACTGGGTTTGCCTGGCGAGCATTTGAACCTTGAAATCCTTGGGTTTGTTGCCCACCAGTTCGCAACTCAAAACCCAGAGGAGGCGTTGGCCTGGGCAGAGCAACTGCCGGTCAATCAACGAGTATCTGTTATTAACCAAGTGGTGAATGGAATCGCTCAGAACGATCCGAGGGCGGCTCTTAGCTATGTGACCAGTATGGGAGGCACGGCTGGACGACAAGGGTTAAGGCAGGTTATGGGTAATATTGCGATGGCAGAACCATCGGTTGCCGCCGAGTATGTCACGGCGCTTGCGGAAGGGGCTGAACGTGATCAACTCATTTCACAGATTGCCAGTCACTGGTCTATGCGTGACCCGGAAGGTGCAATCAATTGGGTCATGTCGTTGGGGGCTCACCAAAACGAGGCCATTATGCGGGAAGTCGGCTCCATGTTGGCTTCTCGGAGTCCCGATCTCGCCGCCCGATACCTTGATCAAACTAAGGGTGCCCTGCGGAACCAGTGGATCACCCAAATTGCCGCAGGTTATGCTCGCCGTGATCCTGACCGAGCCCTGGCTTGGTTGGAGCAATACAAAAACCAACCGGTTTACGCCACGGCGCTGTCCCGTTTTATTCCGCAGATTGCTCATCGTGACCCGCAACGCGCCTTGTCCATCATTGAGAGAGCGGGAACACAAAGTCCTCAGATGATCAGTATGGTGGTTTCCCAGTGGAGTGAGTCAGACTTAGAAGGGGCACGTCGGTGGCTGCAAAACTCCAGTCCCGAGATTCAAGAGGCGGGTGCTGGCTCCTTAGTGCAAAGTTGGGCGAGATTTGATTACAACGGGGCGTCCACTTGGGCCGCTCATTATCTGTTACTTGTTGACGACCCGCCCAGCTAGTAACTGATAATGATTAACCATGGAGACGGGTCATAGCATCGGTTATATAGCAAAATAATATTGTGAATACATTATACATGCAGTTGCTTATAACTCGTTAATACCTACTGGTTCTATCACAATATGCTTTGGAACCTTTTATTCTCTTTGTTATTGTTCTAATAAATAATTAATACTAATAGTCATGTGCCAATAAAAATCTTTATCTTCTTCTTTTGCATACATAGATTTCTAAACGAAAAAGCGAAAACA
>JBCCFQ010000664.1:0-2793 GCA_039029655.1 Pseudomonadota bacterium
CCAGTGGAGGCGGAAGAGATTCGCTCCTTTGCTAAGCAGAATAGCCAAACACTTGGCGAGGAAAAATTAGAAATCATCGACGCGATTCTCGACCGAGCGACCCTAGCAAGCCTGATGGAAAACGAGGCCTATGCTACTCGTGCCCTCCAGGCTGCACATCACCTGGCTCACAATTCCTAGAGAACCGCATAACATCGGACTATCGAGAATTCATGACCCGATGCGCTTAATAAAAGCAGCTTGCACGCGGCGAATTGGTGCTATTCGGACTTTGCGTTGCCGGGTGTCTGGACCAGCCATTGGCTGAGTCTCGTCGCGTTGCTCGCGTTGCTCGCGTAAACCAATGCTGCTTATTCTTGGTTCCACCAATGATCGATCTTGCCAAGTGCCCACATATTGCATGGATTGAGTACTTCTTGGCGTATACGGCATTGTTTGGTGATACCGAGGCTCAGCCCAGGCTGCCACCCACCCTTCAGCAGAAATCTTCGTGTGAGCACGATCAGTGTATTCAGAGTTTCGGAAGAATTACGCTCGCGACGGCGCAGTTCCCACGACTGTTTTGCGTATCGTTCGGAAAGGTGATCACATTTGATGCTGGGCGCCTTCCACCTAAATGAATGAAAAGTGTTGAGTATGAGCTTGGGGGAAACAGAGTTATGAGAGAGCAATTCACGCAATTGCTTCTTGATGTCACTGAATTGGAACCGCGGATTGACACCATCGATCAAGTGAAGCGCGATAGTGGCGAGGCATGGATCATCGATCTTGAAGATGGCCCACTCGTCTTTGTGGAATTCAACGAATTGTCTGGAATGCTATGCCTACGTGTTCCCGTCGAAGTTCCTGAGTGCGACGATAAAGTCGAGTTCTTGAGCTCGCTTCTGCGGTACAACGGTTTGTGGCTCGAGACAGGGGGAGTGTGCATGGCGCTCGATGAGGATGGACAGGACTATCACCTTTTGCTGCCAGTTGTGGCTCAAGGTTTAGCGCCTGACCAATTGGGGCGACTTTTAACCGCAATCGTCATTAGGGCTGAGGAGTGGCAGGACGCACTGGCCGCGCGCTCACCAGAGAGCAACACAAACGAGCCACAAGATGATTCCGATTCCGCCAACTTCGTTAGAGTATAAGTGAGCAATGTGATGATACCAAAAACCAATAGCTACAAGCAATTTCAAACTGACCTTTACAAAGAGTGGACACAGGGCAACAAATACATTGCTGCGGATGCAGGTAGCGATCGGATCTACAGTGCCAAGAAATCGATGCTTTCGAAAACCTACAGCCCGGTGAAACCAAGTTACAAGGAGGCGAAGAGGGAACAGCAATACGCCAAGTTTAAAAGGGGGGCCCAAAACCTGAGTGCTATGGCCTCAAGGTACATTCAGCCAGCTGATAGTGGTTTAATGTCAAGGCAAAAGGTCGATCGGTTGGCGACGAGTATTTTTGATGCAGTCTCAGACGTGAAAGCTACCATTAATGGCAACGGAGCTATCGATTGGTCGAAACAAATCAAGCAGAAAAACACGAAACTCGCCGATAAAGTAGTAGTAGCGGCTAGGGATATCACAAAGTTCTTTTCAAGGCGCGTCGACTCTAGTGGCAAACTCGAATGGGCTAGTAGCGTTAAAGGGGAATTAAAATCTTTGACCTCATCCATCAAAAGCGCTCTGCGTGCCGCCGATCAAGCGGACAATAGCAAACTGCGAAATCAACTCGAGTCACACTTGCGCGATGCTATCGAAAACTACAGCCAAGCGATGCTAAATACCGTGGATGCTTCGAGTGAAGACGCGGGGATATTCTCTGAAACAATTAGGGAGCTCGCCCATGAGCTGTCCACTCCTGCGGACAAAAATAACGTGGGTGGATTATTCACGGGACTCAAAGACGAATTAGCCCAAACAACTGCGAAGTTTCGGGAAATGGCCGGACCGAATCCGAATTTTCGCCCAGGCACCGAAATGTTAACACTTGCCAATGATTTTCTTCGCAGTCAAGATGTTTCTAATCTTGGTAAAGCACTATACGTCGCCAACACGCATGCGGGCTACTACAATTTGATGTCGCATGCACTGTTTCAAGCTGGTGAACTAAGCCAGCTCGCCGCGGAGGACGCTTTGCCTGTCAACCTAAGTGCCAAGATTCGCGAATTCCAAGACAATTTTGAGGAGAGTGGTCAGTATCCGTTGAATTATCCTCACAACCATCGTGGTGGGTGCACTGTGATATGCCAGGCAGCACTCGCTGCCATTAATACGGGAAACACGCAGGAACTTCGGCAGCAAATAAGTTCGCTTACAGACCTGCTGTTTAGCTCTGCCAGAGCGAGTGGTAATAATTTTGGGGAGAATACGTTTGAAAAAACAATCAGATTTGACAAAACTGCTGTCCCAAATCTTTTCTCACTAAGGGAATAGAAGAGATTGAGCAGCGCTATCGTAAATCACGTCAATGAAGAGTTGTTGCCAAAAGTCGCTCGACCAATCGCACACCCGCACTCACCTGACAGGAGGCTGTGCAGCTTAGGAGTTCGAAAAATGCCGCCTATTTACTTACTCTCCCTCCTGCGGAGCAGGTTCCGGGCACCGAAGCTTGCTTTGGTAGTGAGAGTCGGGCACTCCCCGCTACGCGTGGGCCCGGGCCCAGAGAGGGTTCTTACCCCTGGGCCCGGGCCCACGCGTAGCGGGGAGTGCCCGACTCTCACTACCAAAGCAAGCTTCGGTGCCCGGAACCTGCTCCGCAGGAGGGAGAGTAAGTAAATAGGCGGCATTTTTCGAACTCCTAAGC
>JBCCFQ010000665.1:0-2771 GCA_039029655.1 Pseudomonadota bacterium
AAAAAAAGTTCAGGACGTCGTCAGCAACCACCAAGGACCAAAAACCATCCTCTACGACAAGAATCGATCCCACACGCCTGGATTCGACCAAACAAATTATCACCCGGTTTATGAGGTGGCTATCGAAACAGGCGTGTGGGATCGATTCTTGTCGTAGAGGATGGTTATTGGTCCTTGGTGGTTGCTGACGACGTCCTGAACTTTTTTTATCCCACCTCCTGTTGAGTTATAAATGAACCAAGTATCTGTCCCCTCAAACCTAAATCGTGTTGTGTTGCGATATTTACCGGTCAATTTGTACTCAAATATCTTTCCGGTAATAGCTGAAAGTTCCTCTCGAGCTGGAATCTCCCCCTGGGTCAACGATATGTACGCCATGAAGACGCTCATACCTAACGACAACAGCGCCATAAAAATCCTTGTCCCCAGACCCATCAACTAGTCCGCATTACGCTTAAGCTGAGCGGCCAGCACGATGCCGCTTGCACTAGCTGGCACCTTATACGTCACCGGGCTGCTGCAGCGTATTGTCATGCTGCCCTTCTCTGGTTTCCACCAATCGTCTTTTCATAGGGCTCAAGAATTTCTTGATACTGACGGGTAACCAAGTGCCCGAAATACCGCATACAGTATCGACGGGTTTTGACGCTGCGTCATGCATGGGAGTGTTTCCCTGTAGCAGCTAGATAAGTTCTCACAGGTTTGCGGCGATTTTGATATACCCCTGATTCTCCTACAAATCTCGGTGTGGAGCCAGCAACAAAGTGAGACTGATGGATATGTAAGGAGAGCGGCTTCTTCGTAAGCTATTGATTGAGCTTTTTTTCTGATCAATTAGAGACGAAAAAGGCTAGCAATATTTTCAGCACGATGAATGGTAATACAGAAATAGCAAAATTAATGCCCAGGATTTTTCGAAAACCTGACCGCTGTCGGAACAGACTGACTACAGTGGTCAATAACATCACGAGCATGGTTGGAATGGAGATAAGCGCGATAAAGTACTGGGTGCCCGATCCTGCCATACAGCCTGGGTTGTTATTGCAGGGGTCACCCTTTTGCAAGACGAACAAAACAATGCTGGCATGGGCAATCAATGCTAAACCAAAGGCCAGTAGCCCCAACGATAACGGCAGTTTTTTTTGGACTGTGGATTGAGTGATCACAGACTACTGACCCAATACTCTCTGTATTTCATTGCAAGATGACTCATCTGGGTTGTTTGGAAGCATATTCACCAACAAATCGACAGTCTTTGTGTTTTCGGCTCGAGTGACTTCGATAGCTCGCTCTGACGGTTTTGAAATCAGAGTTACTAGCACTTTATCGGCCACGGGCTGGCTTCAGCGTAATGCTAACTGGCGCTCTTTCGAGGTTTCGCCACAACTTGCCATCCATCTTCATAAATCACTACTCCTGGATCTCGCGTTTCCACCTGCTGTATGTGATACCCCACTTCTTCCAATATCGCCTTAATTGCACGAATTCGACGAAGCGGCTCTTTGGCTCTGGGATTAAACCAAGAGATCGCTCGATGATGCCCATCTGCATCCAAAATGTCTGGCGACTTTAAGTGCTTCCTTAGCCACCCTAGATTTTCTAACAACTCACACTCTGCGTGTTTCGGGAGCAAGCCCTCATCTAACACCTCAAACGCAAGCTGAAAGATGCCCAATCTAGATGACGATCGGTCGTTTTGCCGTAACCCTTGAAACCGTAGATACATTCATGCGCCCACTTTGCGCTTAAGCTGAGCAGCCGGCACGGTGCCCTTTACCCTCGCTGGTACTTTATATGTCACCGGGCTGCTCCAGTATGTTGTTATGTGGATTTCTGATTCCCTTAACAAGAGCAATAAAACAGGCAACAGCAACTACGTTAACGCCAAATGACCATGCATCCGTGTTTCTACCCAAAATCGCTTCGAAGGCTGCTCCAACGCGAAACAGCAGTCGTAGATCCATATCACTCGAGAAGGTGATGTATAGACCCAAACCGCTCGCGAAGTTGTAGGATACGTTGTTAATCAATACGAAGGGAATCTGAACAGCAAATGCGGCAGCCGCCCAATACACAGCCCATCGTTTAAGCCTCCAAAGACCCCAACCAATGCCGAGCAGAACAGCGCTAAGCGGGACCAGGAAGGTGCTAAGCCACAGTCGCGGAGGTGATGACACGAGAAAGAGTCCTGCGATCCCCAGGATACTTATTCCTCCGACGATCAGAAGTAATGAAGACACGAGGAATCTCTTTCTACCTTCAAGACTATTTGGCTGCTCTTCGTCCGTCATAACAAATCCACGTAGGTTACTCCCGGCACGGGTTTTTCGATTCCGGCATGATGTCGCAGGTCAAGTCTCGATAGCCTCCCACGTAAAACCAGCTTCCGTTTTCTTTCACATAGACATCACTGAACCTAGCAGGGACGTAATAAGTTTTCCCATTCTCCATCAAACGACCGTTTGGTCTTCGGCGAGTTTCTGCGATCCATTCCAGAGTTTCCTCGGCAATGAAATGAGCGATAGCAAACGAGCCATCTCCAAATACATCAATTGCTATCGGCTTAAGTTCGATGCTTATTACTCTTTCGCTCTCTTTCATCCCCTTCCAGAATCGAGCGACATCGTCCTTGGACATCAATCGACTGGTAACCATTGAGTACCTATGCCACCGGTCGTGATGTAGCGCAAGATATGTGTCGTAATCGTTTTCGGTCCAAGTTTTTTATGAAGGGTAAGTAGGGGAACATATTTACATATGCTTATTCTATT
>JBCCFQ010000666.1:0-2760 GCA_039029655.1 Pseudomonadota bacterium
CGCGAGAATCGAATCGAGCATCGAGCAGCCCGAAGGGCTGCCGGCTAAACGCTAGGAAGACGCAAGCGACGAGATGATTTTTGCGCCCGTAGCTCAACCGGATAGAGCATCGGCCTTCTAAGCCGAGGGTTGCAGGTTCGAGTCCTGCCGGGCGCGCCATGTTACTATGGCGAAAACTATGGTGGGCGTAGCTCAGTAGGTAGAGCCCCGGATTGTGATTCCGGTCGTCGTGGGTTCGAATCCCATCGTCCACCCCAATTCGCCCTTGGCCAGTACAAATACCGCCGCTTCGCGGCGCGAAAAAATAGGGCCGTTAGCTCAATCAGGCAGAGCAGTGGACTCTTAATCCATTGGTTATAGGTTCGATTCCTATACGGCCCACCATCCTTTTCGCCGAGCTAAAGCTTGGAGGTGAGAATCCATGAAGATCGTTACGTCCATCCTCAGCGTCGTCTTAACCTTAAACGTGACGAGTCCCGTCATCGCTGAGCAAAGTGGGCGACCAGATGAGTTAAGACTTGCCAATTTTCAATTTGGACCTTACAACCGATGGGCCTTCAGTCACCTTAGAGAGCTAATGCCTACGGTGAATATCCCTCGCGATCCAAGTCGGATTCTTGAGCTAAAGAAGAGTGCTGATCGACAAGGAGATTTCTCCCTAAACTTTCGTGGCAAAGACTATAAGTTGTCAGAAATCGTTGAGATGCAGTACATCGACGGTTTACTAGTTTTAAAGGATGGAGAAATCGTCGTAGAGCAATACGTTGGCGAACTCACGCCCAATCGACCTCATCTTATGATGTCAGTGACCAAATCCGTGGTGGGCTTGTTGGCGGGTGTGCTTGAGGCCCAAGGTGCCATCGATCTTTCAAAAACTGTTGCTCACTATGTGCCCGCGTTAGCTGATAGCGGTTGGGGACCAGATTCCGTTCGCACTTTATTGGATATGCGTGATGGTGCCGACTACACCGAAGACTATGAGGATTTCGCTAGCACCGTGCGACTCCAAGACTGCGCTTTGGGTTGGTCCGATGCAGACCATTGTGCAAAAGACGGTCCTCGCGGCGGCTACGAATTTTTTCCAACGGTAGGTCGTAACCAAGAAAACTTAGGAAAGTTTGTCTATAAGTCTGGTTCTACGGATGTGGTGGGTTGGGTGTTGGAAGAGGTCACTGGGGAACCCCTGGCTGAGTTGATTTCCAAACATATCTGGGCACCCATGGGTGCCGAGTTTGATGCCAACATCACCGTGGATGAGGCCGGTTTTGTTTTGGGTGATGGGGGCATGAGTGCCACCTTAAGAGACCTCGGCCGCTTTGGGCTTTTGGTGCTCAATGAGGGTAAGGCCTTTGGTCAGCAGGTTGTGCCCGCCGCGTATATCGAAGACATCCATAACCAACCTGGCGATCCTGCCTGGCCGTATCCTGGAAATCCTCCGGACTGGGCGCCGTACTATCGTTCCTTTTGGTGGGGTCGTGGCGACAAAGGTCGCGACATCATGGGATTAGGTATTAATGGACAATACCTGCATGTTGCGCCTAAGGAAAATGTGGTGGTGGCCATCTTTTCAACGTGGCCTCGGGCCGACGGCGACGACAAGACCCATGGTTGGGGTGTTACTTATGAACTTGGGACGATCCTAGTGCAGCAGTTCGGGAAGTGAAAACTGGAAGGCCGCGGGTTGTCCAAAAAGACAACCCGCGGGTTGTTGATAGGTTAACCAGACGCAGCTAAGGCCTGATCCAAGTCCTCCAAAATATCTTCAATGTCTTCAATACCAACACACAAACGAATCATGTCTGGCGTAACACGGGCGGATTCCAGTTCCTCTTCGGACAACTGTCGATGAGTGGTGGAGGCAGGGTGGGCGGCTAAGGACTTAACATCACCAATGTTCACCAATCTCAAGAACATTTCCAGCGCGTCATAGAAACGCACACCCGCATCAAAGCCACCCTTGATACCAAAGGTAAGCAACGCAGAGGGTTTCCCACCGGTGTACTTTTGAGCCAGCTCGTAATAGGGTGAGTTTGGTAGGCCCGCAAAGTTAACCCATTCCACCTTGGGGTGATCCTGAAGGTACTGCGCAACCGCCACCGCATTGTCACAGTGACGTTGCATACGCAGCGGCAACGTTTCCATGCCCTGCAATATCATAAACGCATTCATCGGACTCAGCGCAGATCCAGTGTTCCGTAAAGGAACCGTGCGGGCTCGGCCGATGTACGCGGCTTCACCTAAGGCTTCTGTGTACACAACCCCATGGTAGGATTCTTCGGGTTCATTGAGCATGTGAAATTTTTGCGGATGGTCTGCCCAGGGAAACTTGCCACTATCAACGATAACGCCGCCTAGCGAATTGCCATGCCCGCCCATGTATTTTGTTAACGAGTGCACTACGACGTCCGCACCCCAATCAATGGGTTTGATCAACGCTGGGGTTGCCACAGTGTTATCCACGATGAGGGGCACACCTCTTGCGTGCGCCATGCTTGCCAAAGCCTCGATATCAACAATGTTCCCAGCGGGGTTGCCAATGGACTCACAAAATACTGCTGTTGTTTTGTCGTCTATGAGTTTGTCCAAAGAAGCAGGATTGTCGTCTTCGGCGAATCGAACGTCGATCCCCAACTTTGGTAACATGTGTTTAAAAAGAGTGTAAGTGCCACCATAGAGCAGGGGTACGGTGACAATATTATTGCCTTGCTCCGCAATGTTAAGGATTGAGTAGTTGACTGCGGCGCTGCCAGCACTTAGACC
>JBCCFQ010000667.1:0-2759 GCA_039029655.1 Pseudomonadota bacterium
CAGACCGACGCGGAAGGCTGTTTGTTTGGGTTGTGTATAAACGATCTTTGATGATGTCTAGAAAAAATCCACCCAAATCCACAACGCAATAGTTGTGTACTTTTTGGTAGATGTTATGAAACTCATAACTATCGTAAGCCGCAATCAGTTCATTTTGTAGGCGCTCGGCCTCACGAACCATGTAACTGTCTAAGGCAATCATGTCCTTTTCGGCGACACTGTCGTTTGCCGGATCAAAACCATCCAAGTTACCCAACAAAAACCGAGCGGTGTTCCGAATCCGTCGATAACTGTCAGACACCCGTTTTAAAATCTCATCGGAGACAGCGATCTCGTTGCGGTAGTCTGTAGCCGCCACCCAAAGACGCAATACATCAGCTCCCAGCGTCTTGGTGACAGACTGTGGCTGCACGACATTACCCAAAGACTTGGACATCTTCCGACCGCGCTCATCCACCGTAAACCCATGGGTTAAGACGCCCCCATAAGGGGCACGATCATGCATGGCCACCGAGGTCAAAAGAGAACTTTGAAACCAACCACGATGTTGATCCGAGCCTTCCAAATACAGATCCGCAGGATACTTAAGGTTGTCATGGGTTTTTGGTACGCAGTGATGGGCCATACCAGAGTCAAACCACACATCCATAATGTCGGTGACTTTCACGTAATTTTTTGCGTCTTCCGGAGATAGGAGTTCTTCGGCGGACAACTCAAACCAGGCGTTGATACCACCCTGCTCCACCCTTTGTGCAACCTGTTCCAATAAGTTCAGCGTGTCAGGATGTAATTCATCGGTCTCACGATGAATAAAAACCGCGATGGGTACACCCCAGGTTCTTTGACGGGAAATGCACCAGTCCGGTCGACCTTCCACCATCCCTCGGATTCTTTGCATACCCCAGTTAGGTGTAAAGCTAACCTGATCAATGGCCGTTAGCGCGTGATCCCGAAGACCCTCTTTTTCCATACTGACAAACCATTGAGGCGTAGCCCGGAAAATCACCGGCGTTTTGTGACGCCAACAATGAGGATAACTATGAGTAACCGCTTCATTATGAAGCAATGTTTGATGATCGGTTAACACCTGCTTAATAGGCTCGCTGGCCTTGTGCACATTGAGCCCCGCAAAAAACTCGGTGCTGGGTAGAAAACAGCCATTATCCCCAACAGGGTTTTCGATGGGCAGCTTATATTTTAAGCCAACCTCAAAATCCTCTTGCCCATGCCCAGGTGCTGTGTGCACGGCCCCAGTACCAGCATCCAGCGTCACATGTTCGCCAAGAATAATGGGGACCGTGCGATCCAAAAAAGGATGCTTCAGTTCCTGACCCTCAAACCCATGCCCCTCCGTGCGCCCCAACTCCCGGTAGTCTGAGAAACCGAAGCGAGACATGACGGTTTCTACCAAGTCTGATGCAACCACCAATCGGCTGCCACCTAACCACGGCGTTTGAACCAGGCTATATTCGAGATCGTGATGTAAAGCCACGGCCTGATTACCCGGAAGTGTCCAGGGTGTTGTGGTCCAAATGACCACGCTGATATCGCCTGAACCGGCATCGTCTAATGGGCCAAACTGTTCTAGAAATTGTTCTGCATCGACGACCTTAAAGGCCACATCAATACTGGGTGACGTTTTGTCTTCGTACTCAACTTCGGCTTCCGCCAAAGCAGAACGACAATCCAAACACCAATGCACAGGCTTGTAACCTTTGTAGAGGTGATTATTGGAAATAATCGTGGCAAAAGCCCGGATCTGCTCTGCCTCATACTTAGGCGCCAAGGTTAGGTATGGATCATCCCATTCACCAAAAATACCCAAGCGTTCAAAATCCTGTCTTTGACCGTCTACTTGTTTCTTCGCAAACTCGCGACAAGCCGCACGAAACTCTTGAGCGTCCAACTTGCCGCCCACGCGACCATATTTTTTTTCAACCTGATGCTCGATGGGCAAACCGTGACAATCCCAACCTGGAACGTAAGGCGCATCAAAACCGGACAAAGACTTAGACTTGATGATGATGTCTTTCAACACTTTGTTGACGGCATGACCGATATGAATACTGCCATTGGCATAGGGAGGCCCATCCAGCAACACAAATTTGTCGTGCCCGTCTCTTGCTTCCCGAATCTTGTTGTAAATCCCAATCTCGTCCCAATGCTTTAGCATCTGTGGTTCACGATTAGCCAGATTGGCTTTCATAGGAAAGCTGGTCTTGGGCAAATTCAGGGTTGCTTTATAGTCTGCTGACACGTTGTTCCTTACTAATTCAAAAATGATCTAGGTTTTTCAAAATTTCTCTCGCTTTGGCCGCATCGTCATGCATCTGCTCTGTCAGAGCACTGAGTGAATCAAAATACAATTCCTCACGAATCTTGGCGACGAACTCGATATCGATGTATTGACCATAAATGTCATCATCGAAATCGAAAATATGAGTTTCCAGCAGTAAGGTCTCCCCACCGACGGTGGGTCGAGTTCCATAACAGATCTCGAGCTTACTACCTCCAATAAGTCAGGTGCTCCAAGTCGAGGTGCTCCAACCGTTCAAGTGGAAGTGGGAAGTTCAACTGCCGATTGGTTGCGCTTTCTTTAAACCATAGGCAATCACACAAAGCCCACAACACCGGACTCGGAGCTTGTTGCCAGAATCAGAGGGGGCGACGGTGGCTCCTGCCCCAAGGCGAGCGACTCGCCGACAGGTGTTGCAGAACCTCAAGTCCTTCAAGTTGAAGAAAGTGAACCCTGCTTCTGC
>JBCCFQ010000668.1:0-2755 GCA_039029655.1 Pseudomonadota bacterium
AATTCTGTCCCGCGATCGCTGCGGACGACCGCGGGGAGCCCGAAGCGACATACCACCTCGCGGTGGAAGACATCGCACCTTTGGCATGGGTTATGTCTTGCACTGAGGTGAATTCTTCCGTTGCGGGATCAAAACTCACCATACGATTGGGCACACCTCCTTCAGCAATCCAAAGAGTTCCTTGGTCATCCTGGGCCATACCGTAGGGCGATGCATCCTCGCCCCCTGGCATAAGCCACTCAGTCGTCTCCTTAGATTCCGGATTGAAACGGCCCAAGAAGCCCGCCGCGTAGTCGCCGTACCAAATCTGGCCATCCCTCGTAATTTCCAAACGTCTGGGTCTTATCTCCTTACGGGGTAACTCGATTTCCGTGAGGGTTAGGGAATCAGGATCAATGTGGGCCAGCTTGTTGGTACCAAACAAAACCACCCAGATATCGCCATTTGGCGCTAGCTTAATTCCATAGGGTCGCGATTTAGCCGTGGGCACGGGCATAACGTCCACCTGACCCGTAACCATATTAAGTCGGCCCACATCGTTTGACCATTGGGCGGTAAACCAAATGTACCCCTTGCCATCAAAAATGAGGGTGTGTGGATCCGTGGCGCGACCTTCGGGCATGGGAAACGACGTCACGCTGTTGGTTTCTGGATCAAGCCTACCGATGAATGGCTTTGTGTTAGCTGCAAACCAAACATAGCCGTCTTCATCGATAATGAGATTGTGCGGTTTTACACCCTCACCCAGCTTAATCTCTGAAAAACCCTCCGTCTTTGGATTAAAGATACCCAAAAACCCTCGACGTTGATCGCAAAACCAAACTTGACCCTTGGCGTCGACATAAGGGTCACGCGGTCGTGCACCCTCGAAGGGTACCGCCCACTCTTGGATGACGGGGCCATCAGCCATGACCGGCAATTGAAAGGAACTGCCGAGAAACATAACGATTAGAATCGGTAAGAACTTCATATACCCTCCTCTAGCGCCTATCTTAATCATATCCAAGGCACGGACTCATACAGGACCAGTTACAGGGAAGTTAGCATCCGCAGGAACGCGTTACGAACAGGCGGTAGGTAGTGAATCATGGAGGTCACTACAGTAGTCAAGAACTTCACACCCACACCGCTTCCACACACTACCTTTCGACCGCGTTCTGAAGCCTCCATAACCTGCTGGCCTTTGGAATGTCGCGCTTGTGAATAACTTTCCACCTCACCGCCCACGATTGCCTCGGCGCATGCGATGGCATCATCAATGCCTAAGTTCATGCCACGACCACCTACGGGGGAATGACAATGGGCGGCATCCCCTGCCAAGAGCACGCAGCCCTTACGATAAGTTTCAGCTTGCCTAACAGAAATTCTGAAGGTACCGCTTCGCCGAACCTCTGCAACCTCAAAAGGTAACGACATTTCCTCCAACACATTTGAGGTTGACGAAGCCAAACGGACTCGCGACTCCTCAATGGGTATGACAAACACGAATTCGCCCGGAGGCTTTTGTACCCATGCCGTCAAACTTTGTGTGTCATAACCAGACACATAGGCATCCGCCACCGACCACTCATCGTCTAGGTCAAATCCAGGATACGCAATATTCAAGCCCTGTCTGATACGGGATTGCACCCCGTCAGCAGCCACTACCCAGTCATAGGTTTTTGTTTCGTTTCCGTCAAGCTCAATTTCTGCTTGGTGATCAGATAACTTGATATCCGTCACTTCACAACCGTAGCGGACGGCACCACCCAACTGGACAAAACCGTTGGCAATAATTTCCTCGGTGCGATTTTGAGGTAGACCCCGAACGACGGGGCCATCATATCCCCCACCCGAAAAGTCTAGGTTCATCAGTGGTTTTTGTTCTCGATGCAGATTGATTTTGCGAATCTCCACCGCTTCGGAGCAGATGGCTTCTCCAACACCAGCATGACTTAGCTTCTCAATGGATTCCGGAAGAATCCCCACGGCCCGGGACAATTGAGACGGTTCGGTCCGACGCTCAACGACTTCAGGAACAACGCCCAAACTGGCCAAACGGAGTGCGGTAGACAACCCTGTGGGACCAGCACCCACCACCAAGACACGTTGAGTCATTTCCTTTCGTTCGCAGCCGATTTATTTAGGCGGAGCATGAGATACAACCCACCACAAACAGCAGCACCAAAGATTAAAATGTTAGAACTTATGGTCTCAAACAAATAGTGGACATGGTCTGAAAATAACCAATGCAGAACCGCGTGAATGGCGAAGAACACACAAAGAACCGTGGCAGTCATGTCACGCACCCCTTGTTTGGCAGACGCTAACAATCCTACGATGACTGCAAACAAAGGCACGTGAAACCATAGGAAAACCTGATATCCGACTTCCGGACTTAACCAACTGGTCAAGGGTAGCACCAACCACTCTTGATGCTTAACCGCGTCCAACTCATGGGTCATCAAGAGACCGAGGCCAAGGTAAAGTAAAAAGTGTTCCGCGCGTTTCAAAAAACAAATCTCGTTAGATGCTGAGCGTGCATGGATAGGGCTATGGCTTATTTCGTTTAACCAGTAACTGAACCCAAAAGTACAGTTCGAAGACAACCCCCGCCGCAATAAATCCCCATAGCCCAGCGCCAAAGCCCACAACGTAGCTGATGGTGGCGGCTAAAAAAAGCAGACCAAGGATTAGAAAACGATGTGTCGCATCGGCCATGGCGGACCTCCGAATCGAATACTGTCGTGACCCTATTATACCCGTGGTTTGCCAG
>JBCCFQ010000669.1:0-2754 GCA_039029655.1 Pseudomonadota bacterium
CGCGGGTTAAGATCATCCTTGTTTTTGGTAGGTTTCCCCCACCCTCAACGCTTTGAGGCTGTCTTCCACACTCGCTGCAACGACCTCTTTCAGATGTAACACAATGCCTTTGTTGTACCGAGAGGTTTGACCTGTTAATTATTTAAATCGGATCCCGGTTGGGCCTGTTCCAACATTTTATCCCAGACGTCGAACCCAAGTTTATCCTCGACTAACTCATTGAATAGGTTAAAAACGATTCCTTACATGCTCCCTCACTCCTTGAACTATCCATGGAAACTGAGATTCTTGAGCCCGTCTTGGGCTTAAACCATAATGTCCTGATAAAAAACAACAGTTTCCAAGATGCCAGCGAGTGAAAAAAACAAAGATCGCTTAGCTCAATATCGCGCCAAGCGAAGCCAAGACGCCACTCCAGAACCTTTTGGCGCCACGCGATATGCGAAGGGCACGAGGTTTGTTGTACAGCAACACTCGGCTAGAGCGTTGCACTATGACTTTCGTCTTGAGTGGAATGGCGTGCTGTTGTCTTGGGCTGTTCCTAAGGGCCCGTCACCGAACATGGAAGACAAAAGGTTGGCGGTACGAACCGAAGATCATCCTTTGGACTATGTCAATTTCGAGGGGGTAATACCCGAAGGCAACTATGGTGCGGGGGCGGTTATTGTTTGGGATCGTGGTTCATATGGTGCCTTAGAGGACATCGAAGAGGGCTTAGCCAAGGGGAAGCTGTTGTTTCAGCTTCGAGGTTACAAACTCAAGGGTAAATGGACGCTGGTAAAGATCAAAAAAGCCAAAAAGGAATGGCTGTTAATCAAAGAGCGTGATGCCTATGTGGACGAAGCCGGAACGGAAGCCTATCCAATGGACTCGGTGTTATCGGGTCGCACGGTTTCGGATCTGAAATCCGGAGCGAACCTCTCTAAGAAGATCATTACTCAGTTAAAGAGAAAAAAAGTACACCCACTAACGGGTCAAAATCAGGCCTTTAGGCCGATGCTTGCTGAGTCCAGCGAACCCTTTTCTGGCAAACGATGGGTGTTTGAGATCAAATACGATGGTTATCGCTTGGTCTGTCGCAAGCAGGGCGATTCTGTGTTGTTGAACTCGAGAAATGGAAACGATCTGACCGCCGTCTTTCCCGAAATTTCTGAATGCGTGGCAGCGTTACCGTATGAGCATGTTGTAATAGATGGTGAAGCGGTAGTCCACGACGATCAAGGTCTACCTAGCTTTGCTCGCTTGCAGAAAAGAGGTCGCATGACCAAGCGACCATCAATACAACGTGCAGCCGTGCGTTTTCCCGCGAGTCTTTACGCCTTCGACTTGTTGGCCTTTGACGACTTTGATTTACGTCGCCAACCATTGCAACTACGCAAAACTTTTCTGCAGCGAGTCTTACCCACTGTGGGACCTTTGAAGTATTCAGACCACATTGAGCAGCATGGTGAGGCAATGTATGCCAAAGCTGAAGAAATGGGATTAGAAGGTTTGGTTGCGAAAAAGGCGGATAGTGCCTACGTTTCTGGGCGATCCAGCGATTGGAAAAAAATTAAGGTCGACAAGACCGATGATTTTGTTGTCGTGGGTTATATGCCTGCTAAGGACGGAAGCGATGGATTCGCGTCGTTGTTGCTGGCGCAAAAGGATGCTAAGGGCTGGACCTATAGAGGAAAGGTTGGGTCTGGTTTTAGCCAGCAAGACCTTAGGGATCTGTGGCCCAGACTAAAGAAAAGCAAGCCTGGCAAGGGTCTGAGGGACGTCCCAAAGGAACCCGGGCAACAATGGTGTAAGCCGAATTGGGTCGTAGAGGTTAGGTACAAGGAAGTGACGCCTGATGGTTCCTTGCGTCATCCGGTTTTTTTAGCGGTCAGAGACGACAAATTGCCGGAAGAGTGTCCATTACCTAATTCCGACGTCCTGCAAGAACCTATGGGCCTGGAAGAGGAAGTCGAAACAAAGCGTGTGCCTTTCACTAACCGCGACAAGGTGTTTTGGCCAGACCAGGGTTATACCAAAGGCGATTTGATCGACTACTACGAAGCGGTGGCGCCACGTTTGTTGCCGTTCTTGGAAAATCGCCCCCTGGTGATGACTCGTTATCCGGATGGTATTGAGGGCAAGAACTTTTTTCAAAAGGACGCGCCGAGTTACGTACCAGACTGGATTCGCATTGAAACTATGTGGAGCGAGAGCGCAGACCGAGAAGTGCGTTACTTCATCGCCGATGATGTGGAGTCACTGTTGTACATCATAAACATGGGTACGATTCCCCTTCATGTTTGGGCGTCGCGGGTGGATAAACTGGAGCGACCCGACTGGTGTATTCTGGACTTGGATCCAAAGGATGCCCCTTTTGAAGACGTTATAAAAATAGCCAAGCACATAAAAATAGTGTGCGACGAGATCTCGTTGCCTTCCTTCGCCAAAACCAGCGGATCCACGGGTCTTCACGTGTTGATTCCATTGGGTCGGCACCTGACCTTTGAACAATGCCGAGATTTGGGTGCCCTGCTGGCCCAGGTGGTGGTATCGCGATTGCCGAAGATAGCCACCATTATCCGACGACCCGCAAGTCGCAAGGGTAAGGTTTATGTTGATTACTTGCAGAATGGCCACGGTCGATTGTTGGTATCCCCCTTCAGTGCGAGGCCGGTGCCATCTGCTTCGGTCTCCATGCCACTGAGGTGGTCTGAGGTCAAATCGGGCCTAACCATCGAGCGATTCAACATAAAAAACGCCAAACGGCGCCTA
>JBCCFQ010000670.1:0-2752 GCA_039029655.1 Pseudomonadota bacterium
GACCACTGTCTAGGCTGAGTGTCTCAATCAGCTTTGGGCTGGTTTCCACAAAAACCGGCGGACTCCTGCGGTCCATTTGTCCCGCCGAGTCTATACAAGCCAAATGAAAGAAAAATCCACTGCTGTCGCCTTGAGACAAATCGACAATTTGATTGGGTTGGGTGATGTCAATTTCCCCAATCCCTAACTGAGCCACCAAACGAGGTTCTCGATTGGGGTTATCGTCGGTACAGGTTGCGTCCACTTCGAGATTGGGTCGAGCCACGGTGCCTGCTTTGGGCAACCGCATATCCAAAACTGGTTCTTCGTCTACCCGCAACGTGCGATTGAGAAAGTGCTGGTTACCTTCTACATCTTCGATCACTAACTGCAGTAACTGGGGACCCCATGGGAGATCGGGTAACGGTATGGTGGTTCGATAAAACGGACACCGGAGGTTGCCGCATCCGGACTGATCGACAGTTACCGGGAATTGTTGGTCTGCAAAAGTCCCCGTTACTTGTGCGACCTCGAATTCCGAGGTGATTTGCACAAAGATCTCTAAGGACTCATCCACAATGCGGTTTCGTTGCGGCAAAGACCAAGTAGTACGGATGGGCCCACCAAAAACGACGTAGCTAGAATTTGCCGTCACCGTGTTGCCGGCGGTATCGGTGACGGTCAAGATGGCTTCGAATTCGCCTGTGACAGTAAAGGTGTGGGATTGGTTCGGTACGTTGGCACAGTCATCGACCGTAATGGTTTCCGAGCCATCACCACGCACATCGATCACACAGCTGGTCCCATCCCCTTGGACGTCAAAGGCAAATCGACCTTCCTCGTTAAGGGTGGGGTTCTCTGGCACTAATGAAAAACTGGCGATAGAACCCGCAGAGGCGCCGCCACCGCCTGGGTCGCCACCGTCGTCACCGTCATTACTTGGGTTGTTGCTGCCCCCGCCACCGCAGGCGGAAATCGTGATCCACGAGAGCAAGAAAAGCAGCGCTCTCTTATTTTTGTTCATTATTAACCGTCCTAGTTAGCGCTTCATTCTAACCACCCGCTGCAACCGAGAATGTGAACCAGTTCCGGTGCTAGGTCGTTGTTTTAGCGTCTATGGGACCGCTGTTTCATTGTTCCTAACAGAATCAGAAAGTTAAGGGCGTATTTTATCAACACAAGGGTTCTAAGATAGACTCCCAATCTGCCATTAGTGCCCTTAGGATCCCGTAATATGAAGGCCCACGGACTCAATCCCCGTAGTCGGAAATCGCCGTTTTTTAAGTCCACTTTGAAATACGGTGCCACCGAGTTTCATCCCTATAACGGCATCTGGATGCCCGTGGGTTATGACACACCCATTAACGAGTATTGGAACACCGTAGAACGGGCGGGTTTGTGGGATGTCGCGGTTCAGCGCTGTGTGGAAATTACCGGTCCCGATGCGGAAGCGTTCACTAGCTTGCTCACCCCTCGAGATATTACCAAGGTACGGGTAGGGCAGTGTCGGTATTTGATTATCACCAATCAAGACGGTGGCATTCTCAATGATTTAGTGATGCTGCGGATGGCGGAAGACCGGTTTTGGTTTTCTACCTCTGATGCCGACATGTATTTGTGGGCCGCCGGCCGCTCAGGCTAACCGTTAGTCGTCCGAAGTGACTGTGCCAAAGAGTGGAGAGCAAATTGCGATTTTGTAGCTGGAGGATAGTCTTCAGTTGCCTAACGGATTCTTTTTGTTGTTATTGAAGAGGACGATTTGGTCTTTTGTCAAAAAGTTACATGCGCTGTACGAAGCGGCTGTAACAAGGCTAATCACGCAAAAACTTGGATACGAGGAACTAGAGGGCTTCATAGCGAGACTTGAATTGGGTAGTACCTCGATGGGTTGTCAAGAATTCAAACATCAACCTTCAGGAGTACAATCAAGGAGAAGATGAGTGCGCTCAAAAATGAAGTTTGGGCATGTTCCATCACCCATGCCGTTGAAGGTTAGCTCGGCCCACCTAAGCTTGCCGATTGTGATAGAGCTCCAGCGCGGGCGAGTCGCTGGAAGAGAGTTCAGGCGACCGGCATCCGTTGCTGTATAATCGGCGGAATGAAGAGTCTGTTCGTTGAACTAAAGCGTCGGAATGTCTTCAAGGTGGGGGTCACCTACGTGGTTCTCAGCTGGCTATTGATTCAGGTAGCTGACACTCTGGTCCCTATTCTCGGCTTACCCGACGCGGTATCCAAAATTATCCTTTTGTTATTGATCTTAGGTTTTCCGCTGGCCGTTTTCTTTGCTTGGGCCTATGAGTTGACACCGGACGGCATAAAGAAGGAAGAACACGTCGACCCCCAAACATCCATCACTCATATCACGGGACGAAAATTAGACTTTATTATCATTGCTGCTCTGTCGATTGCATTAACTTACTTTGTGGTTAAGGAATACTGGCTTCCGCCCCCTGGTCCGGAAGCGCCAAACGCCGCCGTCGTTACAATTGCGGTTTTACCTTTCGCCAATACCAGTGACGATGGGGCTGTAGACTATTTTAGCGACGGCATGACTGAGGAAGTACTTAATGTGCTGGCTGGCGTTGAGGGTCTTCGGGTGACATCACGGACGTCGGCATTTGCATTTAAGAACAGTGACAAAGACCTGCGGACTATCGCGGAACAACTGAAAGTCGATCACGTGTTGGAGGGTAGTGTAAGAAAAATCGAGGACAGACTGCGGATCAACATAAATCTCATACACGTAGCGACCGACTCTCAACTGTGGTCTCGC
>JBCCFQ010000671.1:0-2748 GCA_039029655.1 Pseudomonadota bacterium
CCTGCATCAACAGACACGTTCGCGTCATCAGAAGAGGATGACCAAACCTGCACCATAATCGTAAAGCGATAAGTTTGGCCAGGCGTCACGCCACTAACTTGTTGATACATCCCACCATAGTGCGATTTATAAAAAGTAAACCACTGCTGGGCGCGTGCGCCTTCAAAAACACGGTTAGGGAAAAATTGCCCTTCAGCCGGTTTATATTCAGGCTGTGCATAAATCGGGTCATGATTAGCATCTTCAAGCCACCACGGCGTCCAAGTCGCAGCAACTTGTGCCGTCCCGTATTGAATTTGCCATGCTGAATATGGCCCTTCAAATCCAGGATTCTGAAGCAAGTTCGACTGCGCGGCTGCTTCTTGCGGCACAGTCGCCAGCGTAAGCAGCATAATCATCAAAACAAACGGTCCAAACCAATAAAGTCGGCGCATAAGCGATTTCCTCTTGCGATACATTCTTATGGGTCAAATTGACAATTTCGTCCCATTCTACCCCGCCCAACCAAAATTCGATAAACAGTAAAGGAAACTTTCATACTGAGTTCCATTAGCAGGATTGTTCAGTTCTGAAATCAGGAGCATTGTCTGCTAAGAGCAAGAGCTCCCGATGACCATTCTGACATGGACTGCTTTGTCAATAGGCAAATGAAGAAAAAGGCAGGGGAAAACAGCTCATGTTCAGCGGGAAATGAGCGACCAAACGGTCTAAGATTGGGTGAACAAAACAAAACACGTCACGATAGAGCGCTTCAATCAATATGAAGGTCTAGAATACTCAGCGCGCATAGCGCTTCAGATTTTGGAGATGAATCGCTTCATCATAAGGTTGTCGTCGTTGCCAGCAGGTCCAAATGATACCAACCCACCGATTAGCAAGACAGCGAAGGGCATGAGATTTGGAAAGACCGCGAAGACGAGCCTTTTCAAAATAGAGAGCGGCCCAAGGAGCGGTGCGGATAGAGGCAAAAGCGAGTTGTTGAAACGTGTGGCGCCACGGACGATTGCACGCTTTGCGAAAAAAGATGACCCGCCGGTTGCCACTCTGGTCAGTGCCGGGAGCAGTGCCAGCAAGAGCACGGACGGCATTGGCAGTGGGATAGCGGTCGCGATGGTCACCGAAGATGGTGAGCAACTTGGGACCCAAGATGGGACCGCTGCCAGGGAAAGAGGCGAAAATGTGAGCATCTGAATGTGTAGCGAACTGTCGCTGAAGTTTCCTCAGCAGGTCTGCTTTGGCTTGAACATCCATGAGCAAGCGTCTGGCGATGTCGGGTGTGATGTCTGCAAAAGCAGTTTCCGTTACCAAGTCAGTGAACGGTGCTGGACGTTGGAAACGGGCGTAAGCCTTCGCAATCCGCTGCGGATGCTTGTAAGCATGTTGGTGGCAAAATGCAGTGAACTGCTTTTGGTCAACACGTGCCGCGGCAGCGGGGGATGGGTAGGCAATAATCAGTTGCAACGCGATTTGGGTGGTCAAGTCGCTGAAGACATCGACTGCTTGCGGATAGTATCGCAACAGGTGGGCTTCCAAGCGATTGTGACCACGTCCAATGGCTAGGGTCAAGTCATCAAGCCATCCGAGCTTGACCCGCAGTTGGCGGGTATTCAAATGGTCTGCTTTCCACAGGCTCAATCGTTTTCGGTCGGTTCGCAGAATGTCTGCCAACAGGTCCGCATCTCGATCATCCGTTTTGACTCCCGCATGTCCCTGCCGCCCTCGACTTGCTTTCACAACGCTCGGGGCAACGATATACAAGCTGTATCCATTGGCTGAGAGAAAATCGACCAATTGATTGTGGTCGGTTTCGATTGCCATCAGACAGTTGCTTGGGTCGCTTTCTAACCCTTGTATCAGAGTGTGCAGTTCCTGAAATCCGTCGTAGTCATGCTTGATTGTTCGTTTTGTCAGTTGTTTTCCATGTTCATTGTATATGTTGACTTGGTGGCTCTTGCGGCTCCAGTCAATTCCGACTATTGTTGTCATTAGATACCTCCACCTTTGGTGGTATCCATCGGCGGGACGCTGGGGGCACTGTATTTCCTATTAAGGCACTCGCGGTGCTGACTGCTTTTGTCAGTTTCCAACCAGCTTGAGGGACTGTCCACGTCTGGCACTCTCGGTGCTGGTAAAAATGGGTCCTCTTCGTTCAAGCCGCGGCCGATGGGGGTTGCTGTTTTGTTTTGTTCACTTTCAGTTTACCCTTTCAGCCGTTTTTTCCTTTCACTTTCAGTGTATCGTAATAGGTAAACAACACTATATTGGGTGTTTGAGGGTGAAATCAAACCCGCAAACACCCGTCACGTTTTTTACCACGTCGGAAAACGGTGCTGAGATCTGTCTTTTAGCAGGCGGCTAACATTGTATGTGCCTTTTGCGGCTACTGTTTTAGATTGCTTCGCCACACAGCGTCATCGGCCTATTTTAGCCGTTCATGGGAAATCTACTGTTGGGTTGCAACATAAGCATAGTTTATTAGATTGCGAAGTACCGATTTCTCAAGCTCGGTGGAACTAATAGCTGCAAAGTCAATGTCTTCAAACAGGCGGGAGAAGTCGCGTATGATGCTAATTTGAATTTGATCATTTGAGACAGGTGTGGGTCTGTCAAGCGATATAAATCCGCCCCATGTAAATGCTGTGTCGATCACGAAAGGTGTTGTCGCTGCTAGGTTTGGCTTGTGTACTGTGCCCGTTAGATAAAGCGTTTTGCCACTCAAGTCGATGTTGGATGGCTGATTTTCGGCCG
>JBCCFQ010000672.1:0-2744 GCA_039029655.1 Pseudomonadota bacterium
GCTCCTGAGACACCGCCTCCCCATCTTCACCGGTATAAGTGATTGATGCGGGCTGTTGCTTAGGATCATCGCCCCGATCCTTGAACAACATTCCTAGATCGGTTTTCAAAGTTACTGCCACCATCTCGTCCGATTCAAAAAGAGCAGACTGCCCATACACGTCCTCTGAATTGAGAACGCATCCTAAGAGAAAAGCAAAGGCAGTTAGTACTATTTGGCGGTACATGGTGGGCAATAAAGTTTGAACAATAAACGCAAGTCTTTGATCTACTTCACGCACTACGACAAAACTTAAGCTTTTGTTAATCCAAAGACCATTTTTCCACCATGCGTAGCACCCTTGGTATACAAAAAGAGTAAGCAAACGTACTGCAACATCTAAATAGTCTCCCACGGTTCATGAAGACCTATTGCAAAATCCAATGATATTTGAGAACTTCTAAGCCCAAAATCCCTCATCCTCAGTCACGCAACCCTCAGCCCTACAAACTCAGCCTTAACCAACCCATGGTCACCCTCAAACAATCAAATCATGTCGCCATCATCACTATTGACCGCCCCGAAAAGCTAAATGCCCTCACTATCGAGATGCTGAATCAGTTCGAGGAACACATTGCGGCGCTGGAAATGGATTCTGACGCCCGTGCCATACTGGTAACTGGAGGCGGAGACCGCTCCTTCTGTGTGGGGGCTGATATCAACGCGTGGGCCGAAGCGTCCGCCATTGAGATGTGGAGAAACTGGATTAGAGAGGGGCACCGCATCTTCGACCGCCTCGCCGCCATTAACCTGCCAACAATCGCCGTGCTCAATGGATACACCCTCGGCGGAGGTTTGGAGATAGCCCTCGCATGCGACATCCGGATTGCAGCCGAGGATATCACCCTCGCTCTTCCCGAGGTCAAGCTCGGGATCATCCCCGGCTGGGCCGGAACCCAGCGGCTGCCTAAAGTCGTCGGGCCGGCACGTGCCAAACAGATGATCTTCACCGGCGAGCGCGTCACGGCCGCAAGAGCCGAGCAGTGGGGCCTTGTCAACGAGGTCGTCCCTCGCGAATCGTTGATGGACCGCGCCCTCGAGATTGCAAGAACCATCTCCGAAAACGCACCACTCGCCGTACAAATGACAAAACAAATCGTCGATGGCGGCTTCGGTGAGAACACAGGCTACAGGCTAGAAGCCCTCGCGAGCGCCTTTGCACGATACACAGAAGATGCGAAGGAAGGCGTCGCATCGTTTAGGGAGAAACGGACGGCTAGTTTTACAGGGAGATAACTCGAATAACTGGGTTATTCGGGTGTTTCTTGTTTCTGGTTTCTTGTTGTTGCTTCGCAACGAGTTGGTGGCTGGCATGAATGAGAATGGATGAAAATGAATGAGGTTTGAATAGCACTTCTTTTTGTGGGGGACTATACTTCGATTGTAAGCTGCCCTATTGATAAGACATCGAGTGTTATTATGACTGCTGCCAAACCTTCTGATGAGACATCGAGTGTTATTATGACTGCTGTCCAACCTTCTGTTTCCCCTGGTATGTTTTTCCCTGTTCTGTGCTTTGCTTTAGTAGTTACGATTGGATGTGCGCAGGAGTCGAATGGGGTGCAGGCTCAACAAGAGTCGACGGGTGTGCAGGCACAGATAGAACAGATCCTTCGGGAGCAATTTGATGAGGAGGGGCCGGGGTATTCGGTCCTGGTTGTGCAGCATGGCGAGACAGTGTACCAGGAAGCATATGGCAAAGCCAATATCGAATTGGGTACACCGTTGCAACCGGACAACGTGTTTCGCATCGCCTCGCTGACCAAGCCGTTTACCGCGATGGCAATCCTCCAGCTTGTTGAGCAAGGCAAGCTAAGCTTACAGGACGACATCACGCAATTTCTGCCCGACTACCCGAAAACCGGAATCACCGTCGAACATCTGCTCACGCACACATCAGGCACACCCGATTTTACGAAGCTGCCCACATTCACCGCCGAGACTGCCCGGCAATCCCTCACGGTGCCCCAACAGATCGACAGGTTCAAAAACGAGCCCCTCGACTTCGAGCCGGGCTCGGGGTACCGATACACCAACTCGGGATACACCCTGCTGGGCCGCATCATCGAAGTGATTTCCAATCTCCCGTACGATACGTACATGCAGCGCTACGTATTTACCCCGCACGGTTTGAACCACACGTACTACGGACAGGACGCCACCATCATCCCAGGCCGAGCTCACGGCTACAGCCGCTCCGGCGAAGACTACATCAACGCCGCCTATGTAAACGACATGCTCCCCTACGCCAGCGGCGCCTTGCTATCGACTACCAACGACCTGTACACCTGGCACAAGGCATTGATCGACGGAAAAGTCATTGACCTATCCCTCCTCGACACAGCCCGATCCCCCTTTACCCTCTCCACCGGAGAAGAAAACGGATACGGCTACGGATGGCAAATCGGCATCATGAACGACCAACCCGTCATTTTCCATAGCGGCGCAATCAACGGCTTCCTGGCAGACATGCTGTATTTACCCGAATCCGATTTGTTTGTGGTGATGCTCGCGAATTGTGACTGCAATCCGCCGGCCATGTCCATCACGCAGATTGTTACGTTGTTGGTGGAGTGAGAAGATTTGGGGAAAGAAATGGGGATTTTTTTGGTTTTAGGTCGACTAATGCGGTAAGTACAGAAACGAGTTGTTAAGCAATAAAATTGCAATCAGTAGAATAACAAGTTATTATAGAGGACCATTAA
>JBCCFQ010000673.1:0-2743 GCA_039029655.1 Pseudomonadota bacterium
GCAACCTACGTCGACACCGCGTTTGGCAAGTTTGGTTCGCAAGATATCCAACATCTGTTTTAGTTGAAAATCGGCTTCGGCCTTGCTGACAACAACGTTGTCAGTCAATTCGAATTTTGCGTCGACGCCTTTGAAATCAAAACGATTTCCCACTTCGCGATTCGATTGATCCACCGCATTATTGACTTCATGAAGATCGATTTCAGAAACAACATCAAAAGATGGCATTTCAACTCCCGGTAAGATTACACCCGGGGCATTCTAAAGAGAGGGAGAACGCAACACCAGCATCTTTTCGATTTGCATATCATGCATTGTGTATCTTATGCCACCGACGCCTAGACCCGACTGATTAAGTCCAGCAAAAGGCATCCAATCCACACGAAAAGCGGTATGTTGATTCACCATGACCGCACTGGCATCCAAGCCTCGATAACAGCTCATGGCGTAGTCAATGTCTTGGGTGTAAACGGCCGCCTGAAACGCATAATCCAAGCTATTGGCTTGCTCGAACACCTCATCCAAGTCCTTGTAGGGATAAACGCACACCACGGGGCCAAAGATCTCCATCTGACTGACCTTAGCGGCCATCGAGGGATTGAACAAAACCGTCGGTCGGTAACAGTTGTTTTCCATCACCTCTCCTCCGGTAAGCGCAACACCACCTGATTCCTTAGCCTGCTCCACCCATTGATGGACCCGGGTCACCTCAGCCGGACGAATCAATGGCCCTACCTCCGTGTCCGAATTCTCCGGCGCACCTACCACCAATTTTTCCGCTTCATCCGCCAGCCGCCGAGCAACATCTTCGGCAATTGACTGTTGTACAAACAGACGCTGAACGGATACGCACACTTGACCTGCATGATAAAAACCACCCTTCAACACCGATGGCAGCGTGGAATCCAGATTAGCATCAGCTGCCACGATAGCGGGTGCCGCACCACCATGTTCCAACGCACAGCGGGTACCGGGGGACAATTTACTACGCAGCATCCACCCCACTTTGGCACTGCCAATGAAACTAAAGAAAGCCACCCGGGGGTCCACTACCAGAGCTTCCGCCGTCTCAAGTCCATCAGCAATCACTACCTGACACCAAGCATCAGGCAAGCCTGCTTCCCGTAAGATTTCTACAAATCGAACACAAGAGATGGGAGTGTCATCCGCTGGCTTGACTATGACAGGACATCCCACGGCTACAGCAGGGGCTACCTGATGAGCGATAAGATTTAAGGGATGATTAAACGCACTCACAGCCACCACAACCCCGATGGGTTCTCGGGTCGTCATGGCAACATGCTGCTTGGAAGCCGCATTTAGGTTCATGGGAATAACATCCCCAGTCTCATGCCGCGCGGTTTCCACACAGGCCATAACACTCTCGATGGCGCGATTCACCTCAACCATAGAGTCTGGCAATGGTTTGCCACCCTCCGCCGCCGCCGTCAGCGCCAATTCGTCTTTTCGACCTCTCATGATCTCAGCGGCTCGCTCCAAAATCGACAACCGCTCCGAAGGCTCTAACCAGTGACGCTTATGACGGAAAGTTTCGTAGGCCAAGGTCATGGCGGCATCCACATCGGAAACACCAGCCTGATCCAAGGTAGCCAACACGCGGCCGTCAAATGGAGACGTCACCGTCAATTGACCGGCTGGCGCTTCCCGCCCAGGAATCATCAGTCCAATGTGCTCGCTCATGGCGTCTTCCTTAAATAGGGCAAACCAAACCACCCAGCTGGGCGGTCAATTTCATGTTTTCCGAGTAGTCCACCGGACAGTCAATGACCACCACCGTGTCGTCTGCAATCGCCTGGCGCAGAGTGGGTAACAGTTGATCGGTAGACTCCACCCTATACCCCTTGGCACCAAAACTCTCCGCATAAGCAACCAAGTCAGGATTCTTGAAGTCGATATTGCTAGATCGTCCAAAGTGGCGCATTTGATGCCACTCAATCAATCCGTACTTGCTGTCATTCCAAACCAAGATAACAACGGGTGAGCCGATTCTAAGTGCGGTTTCGATTTCTTGTGAGTTCATTAAGAAACCTGCGTCACCGGTTACAGTCAATGCAGTCCTATCTGGAAAAGCTAACTTGGCGGCGATGGCACCAGGCACGCCAATACCCATAGACGCAAAACCATTTGAGATGATGCAAGTACCCGGGCGTTCGGTTTGATACATTCGCGCCATCCACATCTTGTGAGCCCCGACATCGCTAATGACAATATCCTCAGGGTTGAGGGCCTGGCGTAAATCCCAAATGATTTTTTGCGGCTTGATTGGGAAACCCTGGTCCTCAGAGTACTCCTCCAACATGTCGCGAATCGCACCTCGAAGGTTTTCGCCATGGACCCTCTTAACCGGTTCCATGATTTCTGTAAGTGCCGTGAGTGCAGCTCCGACGTCACCTACCAAACCGGCGGCCAAAATGTAATGTTCGTCAACCTCCGCGGGCAGACTGTCGATGTGAATGATTTGTTTGTTCTTATCGGAGTGCCACAAGTGCGGGTGATACTCCACCATGTCGAAACCAACACAAATGATCACATCAGCGCGATCAAAGCCACAGGACACAAAATCCTTTGCTTGCAAACCTACGGCCCCAAGCGATAAAGGATGGCTGTCAGGAATGACGCCTTTCGCCATAAAGGTCTTTGCCACCGGGATGTTCAGTTTTTCAGCGAAGGCGATCAGTTCATCAGAACTGCTACAAAGATAGGAACAAATTCCGGGCAGTAA
>JBCCFQ010000674.1:0-2740 GCA_039029655.1 Pseudomonadota bacterium
CACGCAATTTTGGATTTTAGAGCGATTCAATCGCAAATCCAAAATCGGCTTACAGCTGCGGGACAGCGGCAGATTCGCACTGCACTTTCCCCGTTTCCTCTAGCGGCTGATCCCCACTAGAACCGATCTATAGGCTAATTTAGCACGAACACGGGTGGCCCCGGATACCATAACTAAGGCTTGCAGAGGAAGTCCAATCCCTAGATTAGAGAAGGGTTTTGCAGCAATCAGGGCTTGAAAAGAGCAAAGAAAAGAGCGAGAAATAGACAAAACCCTTGCACTTGAGTCGGCATGTACCGCAGAATATCGCCTGGGCAACTGACATTCGAGAACTTCTACCTACCCTTTGGCGGAAAATTATCAGGTAACAATCGGTGGGTGAAACTAGCCGAATTAATCCCTTGGGAAGAGTTTGAAGCAGAATATGCCCAGCAATTCAGTGAAACAGCGGGAGCCCCTGCCAAACCCTTTCGGTTGGCCTTAGGGGCATTGATCATCAAAGAGAAACTCGGGATAAGCGATGCAGAAACAGTCCAACAGATCCGAGAGAACCCATATCTGCAGTATTTTTTAGGCCTGAGCGAGTACAGTGACACTGCCCCATTTGACGCCTCAATGATGACTCATTTTCGTCAACGATTGAGTCTTGAATGGGTAGGACAGATCAATGAAAGCATCGTCCTGGGACTCAATCAGCAGCAGGAACCTTCACCAACAGCAGAGCCCCAAGACCCACAACAAGATAGCCAAGATAGCAACGATGATGAACCACCTTCTCAGCCCCCCTCCAACCAAGGTCAACTGATCCTGGATGCAACCTGTACCCCAGCCGATATCCGCTACCCCACTGACTTGGGACTGTTGAATGAAGCCAGACAAAACAGCGAAGCAATTCTTGATGCCCTTTATCAACAAATCAGAACCCAATACCCCAAGAAACCTCGCACCTATCGCAGAACGGCACGCAAGCACTATCTTGCGGTTGCCAAAAAACGCAAACCCAGGCAAAAAATGATGCGCAAAGGAATTCGGCAGCAATTGGGATATCTGCGGCGGAATCTGGCACATATCGATACCTTGATTGATGCTGGCGCATCGTTGACCAAACTGAGTTCCCGTCAATATCGTCTTCTCTTGGTCATCACTGAAGTGTTTCGACAACAACAGCAGATGTATCAGACCAAGATTCGTCGCATTGATGACCGCATTGTCAGTCTCACCCAACCCCATATCCGTCCGATTGTGCGGGGTAAGGCATGGGTGCCAGTCGAGTTTGGGGCGAAGCTGTCAGTGAGTTGTGTGGAGGGCTATGTTTTCCTCGACCATCTGAGTTGGGATAACTTCAATGAATTGACGGACTTACAAGGACAAGTAGAGTTGTTTCGCGCTCGATTTGGCCACTATCCTAAATCGGTTCATGCAGACCAAATTTACCGCTGTCGTGACAATTTGCGCTGGTGCAAACAGCGCGATATCCGATTAAGTGGTCCACCGTTGGGCAGGCCGGTTGAAGATGCGGCGGTCCAGGCCGATTTGAAACGCCAGGCTCGTGACGATGAGAAGGTACGGGTTCTCATTGAGGGCAAGTTTGGTCTGGCGAAACGCCGCTTTGGTCTAGCAAGGGTGATGGCTAAGTTGGCTCACACGGCACAAACGGCCATTGCGATTACTTTCTTGGTCATGAATCTGGAGCGGGGGCTGCGTGCTCTTTTATTGTTCTTTTTTGACCTCTATCTGACCTATCTTCGCTCTCTCAGGGTTCTCCTGAGCTCAGTTGAAGCGCCAAATCTCAATGATGGTGCTCAATTCAATCCTCTTTCCTACGACGGCATGGAGCGGGTAGCTGCAATCTGATAATCTTTGCTCCTTCTCGGTTAGTTTTTCAGCAAGCCCTACTTGAGTTGGTTTAAGCTGGCATCATCATCTCCACAACTTGCTCAACCGATAGTCCCTGCCCGAAGAGCCCGTGAATCAGCTGCACCATTTGAAACAGAGCTTCGCGGGTGAGACCATAAAGCTTCTGGCCGATGCTTGGCGTTTCTATTGCAAAGCTAAATTTTTCCGATTTTCTCCCGGCAATCGGTGCATTCTGGAGCATCGACTGCGCTAAGCAACTTAAGCAGAGATGGCGTTTGACCGCCTCCTGGTTGCGTAGCTGAGCCGCTTCCAGACCACAGATTTCCTTGGTGAACTCGTGAAAAATCTCACAGGGCCAGCGATAGCTCCAAATGATAGCAATCCGTTTGACATCCCAATGCAGAGCATCGGTGACTAGAAATCGAGGGGAGTCGGATAAATCTGCTTTCTCATGAACAATGACAATTTGCTTACGACCAATTTTCCTGAGCCGTAAGACCTTGCTAAAAGCCCAGATTTCCTTCTGCTCCCCATTGCGTTGGCGGATCTCATAGCGCCGAAAGGGACTCCTCGAACCCTGGCTCAGCTCAGCAGCCATCAATTCGCGTCCACTGGTTGTGCCACAATACCGAACGATTACAGGCCAACTCACTCACCCAATGTTTGTCTGCCTGCTCAATGACTTGCGTCAACTCGGCGGCACAGACGCCTCCATCAAAGGCATAATCAGCTTGGTCAAAGTGACCTTCGGCTTCGATTTGCTTCACCACCTCAATCAAAATCTCTGTGCGTGTACGATAGGCGTCACGGTTGCGTTGATAGGCCACCAGTTCACTGAAACGCGCCATTGCCCCAGCGGTATCGTCGTAGCTTTCTTGACGGG
>JBCCFQ010000675.1:0-2739 GCA_039029655.1 Pseudomonadota bacterium
GACGAAATTGTGGGAAAACTACTCGAACGGGCGCCGCTGAATCCAACCGATGACCTTCGGCAGGCCGGATTAAAGATAACACTTCCACGGCTCAAGATTCTTGAGATTCTAGAGCACACGGCACAACATCACATGAGTGCAGAAGATGTGTACAGAGCACTTTTGGATGAAGATTACGAAATCGGCCTGGCCACGGTTTATCGCGTATTAACCCAGTTTGAACAAGCCGGGCTGGTCACTCGCCACCATTTTGATAATGGGCAGGCCATATTCGAGTTGGATACAGGAGATAATCACGACCATATCGTTTGCCTGAAGACAGGGCAGGTTGCTGAATTCAAGGATGAAAAGCTGGAAGCCCGACTACGCGAAATCGCTGATGAACTTGGCTATGAACTAACTGATCACCGCATTTTGCTGCAGGGATTTTTAAAATCTGCCAAGAACAAACAAAAGCGGAGCTGACTTACCAAGCCGAGCTCTTGATGTCTGTGTTCGGTGCTACGGTTTTCCCCTTAGTGCCCTGAAAATCCGCGTTTTAGCTAAAAATAGGGTCGTGCTACGCCGATAGACATACATTGGATCAAAAAAGGTGGTGCTAAGTTTGCAATTCAGGTGGGAATGATTATCATTTGTACTATTATTAAATTCTCAGCTGAGTGCTTCCTGGTCGATTTCGAATGATTGTTTGTCATTGCAACCAAATATCTTCAGAGCGTATCTGTGACGCGACCAGCTGCATGTTGGAAAGAGATGCGTGTGTCGATCTTTGCCCGGCCGATGTATACAAGGAACTTGGCTGTTGCCCTAAATGTTGTAATTGTTTTCCTCTGGCCGAAAAAGTAATCCAGGGCGCCGCACAGAAGTTTATGCAGGAAGCTCCTGTCACGTTTCATCGTACCCCGCCTGTTTAATTGTATTTAATATCAATTAGTTAGTTTTTCCACGTTAGAGTGACGAGCCTCTCTTAACACGCTTGCGGTAGCGATTGACGTATCCGGTACCAAGCTTTGGTAAGTTGTAGCCTTATTGTGTTTGCGGTAAAAGTTAATCCGATTACGCTAGTAGCCGTAATACTTGTGGGGTTATTACTAGCCCGTTGATACTCCAACCAAATACAAACTCGGACGCAACGCAAAACATGAAAGGCAATGATAAAGTTATCGAAAGGCTGAATGAAGCCCTGTTTCTGGAATTAGGGGCGGTCAACCAATACTGGTTGCACTATCGTCTCCTCGATGATTGGGGTCTAAAGAAGCTCGCTGCGAAAGAACGCGAAGAATCTATCGAAGAGATGCAGCACGCGGACAAAATCATCGAGCGCATCATCTTTCTTGAAGGGCATCCGAATTTGCAGTCCGTCGCGCCATTGAGGATCGGCCAGAACGTCAAAGAAGTGTTGGAGTCGGATTTGGCTGGTGAGCAGGAGGCGCTGGTGTCATACAAAAAGTCCCGCGACATTTGCGATGAAGTCGGTGATCACGTCACCCGCATCATTTTTGAAAAGCTGCTGACCGATGAAGAAGGGCATGTAGACTTTATCGAGACCGAGCTTGAACTAATGAAGCGTATCGGCGAGCAGAACTATCAGCTTCTGCAGGCTAAGAGCGCCGACGAAGCGGAATAACAAACACCCAAGGTACCGGGCTGCTTCGAGTGGCCCTGTAGACGACGCTGCTTGTACAGAATTGTTTGTACAAAAAAAATTCTGATGCCTGCGATATGTGGACTCCATCAAATAACAACGCTGCTACGCAGTCGGTTTCCACGCACGCATCGGTAGGATGATCCCTTCGGCAGAAAGAGATAAAGCCTGTTGATTGAGCGGTTGTTTGAGTAAGTCAATACCTGCAGGTGGCAGCATATCCAGAAACAGGATGCGCGCAATGTCGCCAATGCCATGCTGTGTACTTGCAATGGCATCGAGAAATATCGATTCATCTTGTGATAGCGTCGATCCGCAGCAACTACATCGCACCTCGACCTTACGTCGTGCATGTTGTGCGGCAATTTCCATGATTTCATTCAGTGCCTGCCATTGATCGCATTCGATAAAAATATTGAAATCTGATCGCGGACTTACCGGCTCCTGCTGCTTGTATTCGCCCACCCAATCTCTAATTACATTGATGATCTCTGATTCTTCCCCGGTCAGGTTTGCTGTAGTCTCAACGGACTGCTGCCACTCGACCGGAGGTAGTGGGATTTTCGAGTCCGCTTTTAGTGCGCAATAGACAGGTGAGTCGATGACTCTGTTCAGAGTACGTGCGAAAGCGTCTACATCCGCAGCATCGCTAAAATACCATTGCAGCTGAAGCGACAGCAGGTCGCTTTGTTCATTATCTATCGCTTGTACACAAGCGAGTAGTCGCTGCTCATCTGTGGTTAGATTGCAGTTTGCGGTATGGCTGATGCGAATGGTTCGACGCGCACTTCCAATAAGTAGCCTGACCAGATGGTAGAGCGATTCTACAGATTCAGAAACTAGGCCTGAATCCTGAGTTCTTGGGAGTAAGTCGGATAGCAAATTTCGCTTTCTCCATCCGCAAGCCGCGCCTGTGAGGGTTCTGAACATCGACAGAAACACCCGATGATGCTGTAGGTAGTTGTGCATTCGCACGGCAGTGTTCGCGGGCTGTCGACCGGCAGGTCGGATCGTCTCCGACGCTCTGTAATCAATAACAGCCATAAGTGAATCGCTATATTCGAGGACCGTCTAATAATAGATCAAATAGAAAC
>JBCCFQ010000676.1:0-2736 GCA_039029655.1 Pseudomonadota bacterium
ACCTGGGCGGCCCCGTCACTAGCAGCTTCGCCATTGCTTCTCCTACTCTCATCCTTCACACTCTATAGAACAAACTCGCTGCCCATAAATGGTCCAGACTTATTGCTGGAAGCGATTCTCTTAACTCGCTTGAGCGCTGGTAAATAAAGCCACTGATCGTCGGGGGCTTCCTTGTGTGTGAATGTCAGTAAGGCGGTACCTTTAACGTCTGCCGGATCATCAAACACCACGATGCCCTTGTCACCATCCTCCGCCTGTTCCAAAGTCTTACTACGCATTTGGCGGCTGGTTTCTTGACCGTTGCGATTACGCAGAATCATGGTCAACGTGGAACTGGTATCACCAAAACCGTCGTCTCTGTCACTGGCCGCCTGTGCGATAGCCAATCCCTTTTCCTCAGGGTCATCAATATGACTAAAGTCATCCCCCCAACTGGGTTTAAGAAAAAGAAGACTGCTCAGGAACAATAAAGTCCCAAATTGGGTTCTATGCATAAGACGAAACCTCAAGATCTGCGTTCTTGTCCGTGCTCTCCTGATCTGTTCCATCAAGATGCATCAGCAAAGGGGGTAGTAAAAGAAAGTCAATCACCAGTGCAATGGTTATTGTGCTTGCGGTTAGTGACGCCATAGCCGAGTTGATTTCAAAACTTGACTGTCCAAGGATAAGAAACCCTGCCACGAGTACCGCGGTTGTCACCAATAGCGCAACACCAACCGAGGAAAAAGCGTATCGAACCGAGTCTTCGGCGTTGAGTCCTTTTTCACGTCGTGCTCTTAGGTACTTACTCAAGAAATGGACCGTGTCATCGACCACAATGCCTAGTGTGATGGCGGCCACTACAGATACCGCCATGTTCACTTGGCCAACAATCAGGCCCCAAAGACCAAAGGCGATCCCCGCCGGCAGCAGGTTTGGTACTAAGCTGATAAGCCCGATTTTTAGACTGCGAAGAGCGAATATCAAAATACCGGAAATCAGTATTAGTCCCAAGCTCATGCCCAGCAACATGCCTTCAATGTTTCTTTTTGAGACGTAAGAGAACATCACGGACGTTCCGATACCCACTGTTTCGCGCCCAGTGATGCGCTGAAACTCCTCTTGTGCAGCATCTGCAAATGCACGCACCCGATTTGAGGAAATCGCTCCCAGCACCGCCATCACTTGGGTTTCGGACTTGTCGATATTGATCTGATTGTTCAAATCCAGACCATAAGGTAGCGATAACTCGTAGAGCAAGAAGTATTGAGCGGATAAGTTTCGATCTTCGGGAATCCGATAATACGATTCATCCTCTCCGTGCAGACTTTTATTAAGACGCTTAAAAATGTCGGTTATGCTGTTGACATATACCACGTCTGGTTGTGCACGGAGCCAGTTGGTAAATTCCTCCGTATGGTTCAAAAACTCTGGGCTGCTTACCCCATTACTTGACCCTGAAGGCAAGGAGAAATGTACTTGATACAGCCCTGTTAGGTTGTCCACAGTGAAGTCTGTGTCGGCACGAAACTGAATGTCTTCGTCAAAGTATTTTACGAACTGATCGTCCAACTCAATACGCGGAATAAGCGCTACCAGTGCCAGACTTAAAATGCCCACAAAGGCCAACAAGCGGCCCCGTCTGGCGATTACAAACTCGGCCAAACGGGTTAACCCTACGCTGTAGGTGGTAAAGGTCTTTTTTGGCTTAATACTAACCACCGAGATAAGTGCCGGCACAAAAGTGACGGCCAAGACGAACGCAAACAAGACTCCAACCGCGGTGATATTGCCCAGATCCCTGAAGGGTGGGGCATCACTAAAATTCATGGTTAGAAAACCAATGGCTGTGGTCACAGTAGTAAGAAAAATTGGCTGCATATTAATACGTACGCTGTCCACTAACGCATCATGCTTTGATGCACCGTTTGCAATACCGGTGAACATGGTGGTCAGCAGATGTATCGAGTCGGCGACACACAACGTCATAATGATGACCGGGGCAGACACAGAAGCGGAATTCAGGGGTATGTTCGCCCAGCCAGACAAACCGATGGCAGCTGCGGAACTAAAGATCACCAACGACACCGTGGCTACCATGCCCCAAACAGACCGAAGCAGGAAAAGCATGGTGAAGAAAATCACCAGAAACATTGCGGGAATCAGGGACTTGATATCCTCCCAACTTGCCTCTTGGAAGGTGGTGTTCATGACCACTACACCCGTGAGATAAGTCTCAATCTCAGGATAATTAGCCTCTACTTCTGCAGCTAGGGCTCTGGCCGCATTGGCCGTTCGAGACACCTCGTCCGGTTCAAGCTCCGGCATTTGGAAAGTGACGTTAACACCCGTGATGGACCCATCCTGGTTAATCAGCCGATTAGCGATTAAAGGTGAATTCAGGGCGACCTGCTCGGCCCGAGCAATCTCCTCTGAACTCAGATTTGGTGCATCGTAGATTAAGTCGGTGACGGTCAAATCATCATCGGATCCGCGAATCTCCTGGAAGTTGGTGATAGAATCCACACGGATGGCAAACTCCAGTTGCCAAGCCTTTTCCGTCAATTCTTCAATGGCCTGCAATACTCTGGGTTGAAAAACCTTGCCAGACTTTGGTTCAAGTACAAACAAGATGTTGTCTTGTTTTGTGTAGACGTCCTGCAGAGTTTCAAAAGCCTGAAGCTGGGGATTTTCTTCACTAAACCAGATTCTGTAATCGTTTTTGAAAAACAGCTTTGTGCTACCGTATCCAGCTGC
>JBCCFQ010000677.1:0-2735 GCA_039029655.1 Pseudomonadota bacterium
CGCCACTATACAACTCATCCAGAAGACCTCTGGGATGCCATCACCAATCCCCACCGAATTGTTAGATGGTTCTTACCCATTACTGGGGACCTTAAGCAGAATGGGCACTATAAATTCGAGGGTCATGCCGGAGGGAAGATCATTGACTGTGTTGCCCCGAAGAAAATGGAATTGACCTGGGAGTACGGCGACAATGTGAGTTGGATAAGAATCAACCTTCAAGCAGAAGGGGATGGTACTCGACTGACCCTAGAACATCTGATGCCCAAAGATGCACAAGCGGAAGATCATTGGAAGTCTTACGGTCCTGGGGCCACGGGTGTGGGTTGGGAGCTGGCGTTTCTTGCCCTTGATTATCATCTGTCCAACAACGCCACAATAGACCCAGAGGAAAATGAGGCTTGGTTAGTGTCTGACAGGGGCAAACAGTTTGTTCGAGAGTGCGCGAAGCAATGGGGTGAAGCTCATATTGCCTCGGGAGAAGCCTCGGATACGGCACTGACTATGGCACAAATGACCGCCAAGTTTTACACGGGGGAATAGTGCACGCCTTCGATGTTCTTAGTGATCCGGTGCGACGCCGAGTGTTGAGTCTATTGGCTGAGCAAGACTTAACATCCGGAAAAATTGTTGATGTTGTGGGTCAGGAATTTGGTATTAGTCAGTCCGGTGTGTCTCAGCATTTAAAGGTGCTGCGGGATAATGGCTTTGCCAACGTAACGGTGCAGGGCGCGAAACGACTCTACTCTCTCGACACTGCCGGCCTTGAGGAGGCAGACCGTTGGTTGTCAGCCTTCAGGCAGTTTTGGGTGCCGAAATTTGAAGCCCTGGCCACAGAAGTTGCCCGGGGAAAACGCAACAAGACATCTAGGGCCAATGATTCATAGTATCGGGTCGATTCCCTGGCCGGCGTTGTAGGCGTGGAATTTCATCCAGATCTTATTCCAGCGGTGCTTCAGCGCAGATACAAGCGTTTTTTGGCCGATGTAACCCTAAATGATGGCACCACGGTGACGGTTCATTGTCCAAATACAGGTGCCATGATGGGTTGTCAGGAACCTGGGTCCCGGGTCTGGCTATCCACCAGCGACAACCTCAAGCGTAAGTATCGCCATACCTGGGAGTTGGTGGAGGCAAGGCCACAGGTGTTGGTGGGTATCAATACGGCCAGGACCAACGCCCTCGCATTTGAAGCCTTGGAGACTGACAAGATCAGTCAGCTGGCGGGCTTCGATAGTATTAGAAAGGAAGTGCATGTTGGTGAGCGGAGTCGTATCGATTTCCTACTTGAATATCCCGGTGGCAATCAGTGTTTCTTGGAAGTGAAGAATGTCACCGCTGCGGTGGAAGAGGGTATTGCGGCCTTTCCAGATGCGGTGAGCCAGCGCGCAACCAGACATCTCAATGAATTGATGACTCTGGTACAAGGGGGTCACCGCGGCGCATTGTTGTTTATTGTGCAAAGAGAGGATGTACATCAGGTGCGACCTGCCGACGAAATTGACCCTCAATATGGTGAAACCCTACGTTTGGCCAAACAGAGAGGTGTAGAAATTTACGCTTACCGAGCCTCTGTCAGTCGGGATCAAGTCCGAGTAGAAGAGGAAGTGGCGGTAGATCTATCGAAACGAACTGATTTGGAAAATCAATAACGTGTGTTTTAATCGGCGACGTGTTTAAGCCCTTAGAGATTTTTGTCGGTTTGCGATATCTGCGCGCCAAGCGCCGAAATCACTTTGTGTCCTTTATTTCTTTGATATCCCTGCTGGGTGTTGCCTTGGGCGTGATGGCCTTAGTGGTGGTGTTGTCGGTGATGAATGGCTTTGAAGGAGAATTACGGAAGCGGATTCTTGGGATGACTTCCCATGCCGCGGTGATTTCTGAATCGGGGTCTTTGAAGGGCTGGCAAAAACTACGACAGGATGTGCTGCAAGAGTCTCACGTATTGGGCGCAGCACCTTACGTAGAAGGTCAAGCGTTGTTGGCCAACGGCACGATTTTGACGGGTAGTGTGGTTAGAGGCGTCGATCCCCGTTTTGAGTCAGAGGTGTCTGATGTAGACGCCCGCATGATTGTTGGGCGGCTTAGTGACTTGTCTCCAGAATCAGATGGCATGGCCTTGGGCCGGGTGCTGGCCTTGATTCTCAATGTGGACATTGGAGATCCCGTCAGTTTAATGACTGTCCAGGGGGATCCCGATGGTGGCGGCGTGGTCCCACGGATTCACAAGTTTACCGTCACCGGAATATTTGATGCCGGACAGCCAGAGTACGACACCAGTCTAAGCATCATTCATCGGGATCCTGCAGCGCAAATTTTTGGTATCCAAGGGGGTGTCACCGGTGTTCGGATGAAGTTGGATGATATGTTCCGTGCGCCGGAGGTTGCAGCAAATCTTGAGAAGACTCTTGCTTCACCCTTAACCACCAGCGATTGGACAAGAGAGCACACTACTTATTTTCGTGCGGTAAAGACCGAAAAAATAGTCATCGCTGTGGTGTTGTTTTTGATCGTTGCTGTGGCAGCGTTCAATATCGTGGCGACTCTGGTGATGGTAGTAACAGACAAACAGTCTGACATCGCCGTGCTTAGAACACTGGGTCTTAAACCCAAAAGCGTCATGGGCGTTTTTCTGGTGCAAGGGTTGGTCATTGGCGTGGTGGGGACCGGAATTGGCTTGATACTTGGCGTGCTCCTAGCCCTCAATACAGAAACTGTGTTCCCGTTTCTGGAGC
>JBCCFQ010000678.1:0-2731 GCA_039029655.1 Pseudomonadota bacterium
CAAGTCGTGAATTTCATCTCTTAGTTTAGCCGCTTCTTCAAACTCTAGGTTTTCGGCATGTTTAAACATGCGCTGTTCTAATTTGTCCGCTTGCTTAAGCATATCGTCTGGAGACAACGCATCGTACTTACCACGGCCATCCGCGGCCCTTTTGCCTTTGCCTCGCTTGCCGACATCTGCCCGTGCCCCTTCCATGATATCAGCAACGGACTTTTTGATACTCTTGGGCGTAATTCCGTGCTCTTTATTAAACGCCATCTGCTTCACCCGGCGTCGCTCGGTCTCATCTAATGCGCGCTGCATGGAGTTGGTGATTTTGTCTGCGTACAGAATGGCTTTGCCGGCAACATTTCGAGCGGCCCGACCAATGGTTTGAATCAAAGATCCTTCGGAACGCAAAAACCCCTCCTTGTCGGCATCAAAAATAGCGACTAAGGACACCTCAGGCATATCCAAGCCTTCACGCAATAAGTTGATCCCCACCAATACGTCAAATTCGCCTAAACGCAGATCTCGAATGATTTCCGTGCGTTCCACCGTATCGATATCGGAGTGTAGATAACGCACGCGCACACCATGCTCATACAAATACTCGGTGAGATCCTCCGCCATGCGCTTGGTCAGCGTCGTAATCAGCACGCGCTCATCATTTTCTGCCCGAATATTAATCTCGGAAAGCACATCATCCACCTGGGTGCCCACCGGTCGCACCTCTACTTCCGGGTCCACTAACCCGGTGGGCCGTACCACCTGCTCCACCACTTGTCCGGATTGTTCCAATTCAAAGGGTCTGGGTGTGGCGGAAACAAAAATGGTCTGGGGTGCTAAGTGTTCAAACTCATCAAAACGCAGCGGCCGGTTGTCCAAGGCGGAGGGTAACCTAAATCCATATTCCACTAATGTTTCCTTCCTAGATCGGTCTCCCTTATACATACCCCCCAACTGCGGGATGGTGACGTGGCTCTCGTCAATCACCAACATGGCATTCTCCGGTAGGTAGTCGAACAGACAGGGGGGTGGCTCACCTGGTTCACGACCAGACAAATACCGCGAGTAGTTTTCAATACCGGAGCAATAACCCAGCTCGTTGATCATTTCCATGTCAAACAGGGTGCGTTGTTCTAAGCGTTGTGCTTCTACGAGTTTGTTGTTGTCCCTAAGGTGATTCAGTCGAACCCGAAGTTCTGCCTTAATGAAGTCCACCGCTTTGAGTAGCATCTCCCGGGGTGTCACGTAGTGGGTCTTTGGAAAGATCGTGAGTCTGGGCACTTTTCTTAAGACTTCGCCCGTCAAAGGATCAAAGTAGCTTAAGGTCTCAATCTCATCGTCAAACAATTCAACCCGAACCCCTTCCTTCTCCGATTCGGCGGGGAAGATATCAATCACGTCCCCTCGCACACGATAGCTACCCGGCGCCAGAGCGATTTCGTTTCGGGTGTATTGCAACTCCGCCAAGCGGCGAAGGATCAAGCGTTGATCCACTTGGGCGCCCCGATCCAAATGCATCACCATGGAAAAGTATTGCTTCGGATCACCCAGACCATAAATGGCAGAGACGGTGGCCACGATCACCGCATCAGATCTTTCCAACAAGGCCTTGGTGGCGGACAATCGCATTTGCTCGATGTGCTGATTGATGGATGCGTCTTTTTCAATGTAGGTATCCGAAGACGGTACATAGGCTTCAGGCTGGTAATAATCGTAGTAGGAAACAAAGTACTCCACAGCATTGCGCGGAAAGAATTCTTTCATTTCCCCGTAGAGCTGCGCCGCCAGAGTTTTGTTGTGAGCAAGTATCAGTGTGGGTCTTTGCTCCTGTTGGATCACATTGGCAATGGTGTAGGTTTTGCCTGAACCGGTAACCCCCAAGAGCACCTGTTTACCCAGCCCGTCCTGAATCCCCTCCACCAGTTGATTAATGGCAACAGGTTGATCACCGGCTGGTTCAAATTGGGCATTGATTTCAAATGCTCGAGTCATTAGTCTCGACCTTTGCGACGCATCATTTTTTTAACCTAGACTTCTAAGACTAAGACCGTGACAGACCAACTCGCCCAACGACTCTCTCGTATTAAACCTTCTCCCACCATGGCCGTCACTGCCATGGCCGCAGAACTCAAAGCTGCGGGCAAAGATGTGATCGGACTGGGTGCCGGAGAGCCCGATTTCGATACCGCACCTCATGTTAAGGAGGCTGCGATTCAGGCTATAAAGGACGGTTACACCAAGTACACCGCTGTAGACGGTCTGCCTCAACTCAAAACGGCCATTATAAATAAATTGGCCCGAGAGAATGATCTAGAATTCAACCCAAAACAGATTCTGGCCAGTACAGGGGCCAAACAATGCCTATACAACCTGTGTCAGGCGCTTTTGAATCCCGGCGATGAGGTGGTGATTCCGGCACCCTACTGGGTGTCTTACCCGGACATGGTGTTGTTATCCGAAGCGGAGCCGGTGATCGTATCGGCGGGGGCGGACCAGGGCTTCAAAATCACCGCCCAACAGCTCGAACAGGCCATCACGCCGAAAACCAAGTTATTCATCTTAAATAGCCCCAGTAATCCTACTGGCGCCGCCTATACCCGGGCGGAGCTTGCAGCGTTTGGCGCCGTCTTGGAAAACCATCCCCAGGTGTGGGTGGTCACCGACGACATTTACGAACATATCTATTGGGCGGACGAGCCCTTCGTCTCCATAGCCACCTGATGCCCAGCCTTAAGGGAGCGCA
>JBCCFQ010000679.1:0-2730 GCA_039029655.1 Pseudomonadota bacterium
GCCTGATCGGGCTAGGCGTATTGGGTTATCTCAAGGAACAGCCATGGTTTTTTACGGCTTTGGGGGTTCCAGAAGCATCCAATCACATGGCATTGGTTTTATTCATGTTCGTGGTACCGCTGTTTACACTACCGTTGACCCCAATCAGCAGTTATTTTTCTCGGCGCCATGAATTTGAAGCAGACGAATACGCCGCACGCCAAAGTGATGCAGTCAAACTAATCACCGCATTGGTCAAGTTGTATCGAGACAATGCAACCACCCTAACACCAGATCCAATTCATTCAGCTTTTTACGATTCTCACCCACCAGCGCCAATTCGCGTCCACCACCTCTCTTCATTGGCTAAGTCGACATAAGGCATGAAGGCCACGACCCAAACCCCCGGTCGCGTGGTCGCAAACTATGGGCGCAGAGTGTTGATACAAGACACAGCGGGAAATCGACACCTATGCATCCCAAAAGGTCGTAAGCTAGGTATAGTCTGTGGTGATCAAGCGCTTTGGAGACCAGCACAGCAATCGGAAGACTTAGGTGTTGTCGAACAAGTCTTACCAAGAAGTACGACTCTCGAAAGGCCCAATACGCGAGGCCGAGTTGAAGTATTAGCCGCGAATATTACGCAACTGTTGATTGTGATCTGCCATAAGCCACCCCTGGATCCGTATCTGGTGGATCGATACATCGTGGCGGCCGAACTCATGGGCATCAAAAGCCGGATACTTTGGAACAAGGTGGACCTACTGGACCATGATACAAAATCAGTTTTTGGAAACACGCTGGAAGAGTTTCAAGCAATCGGTTATGACATACTCGAGATCAGCGCAAAACAAAAAGTAGGATTGAAACGACTAGCAGAAGTCTTAAGAAATGAGACGAGCATTTTGGTAGGACAGTCCGGTGTTGGAAAATCCTCATTATTGAATGCCTTAATTCCGAACATAGACGTGGCGACAAAAGAAATCTCGGAGGCAAACAAGGAAGGCAAGCATACAACGACCACCGCTGTATGGTATGACCTAGCGATCAGCGGATCCATCATCGATTCTCCCGGCATTCGGGACTACACCCCCGCACCAGTGGAACAGTCTAAGATCGCAATAGGGTTTCGCGAGTTTGATTCTGCTCCACCCTGTCGATTCAACAATTGCAGCCACTTAAGAGAACCAGGCTGCGGTGTGCAAGAATGGGTAGAGAAAGGATTGATTAGCGAAAGACGATTTGAAAGTTATAGACGTCTTTGCAACATCATGAACAAGCTTCAGTCGAGAACCTGACGTCCCGCAATAGCATGGGAAAGCGTGCCAGCATCAACAAATTCTAGTTCGCCTCCAATGGGAACACCGTGAGCAATTCTGGACACGCGAATGTCCAACTGGCTCGCCATCTCCGACAAATAGTGTGCCGTCGCCTCACCCTCCACTGTCGGGTTGGTGGCAACAATCATTTCACTGATTAGGCCTTCCTTCAAACGCGTTTCAAGCAAGTCCAGACCCAGTTCGTCGGGACCAATACCGTCTAGCGGAGACAAATGGCCCATCAAAACAAAATAACGTCCAGAAAAACTGGCGGTTTGTTCTACAGCAACCACGTCCGCAGGAGTCTCTACTACACACAACAAACTGTCGTCCCGCCTTGGCGTTGAACACAGCTCACACAACTCCAGCTCGGAAAACATCCGGCAGCGTTTGCAGTGCCCCATATTCTCCACTGCTTCGCCCAATGCTCGCGACAGAGTCTTAGCGCCACCTCGGTCGCGTTCAAGCAAGTGGAACGCCATGCGCTGTGCGGACTTTCGTCCTACACCAGGCAAACAACGCAAACTCTCAATTAGCTCTTCAAGTAACGGGGAGTACTTCACAGGGGAATTCAGCTAAAAGGGCAAATTGAAACCAGGCGGCAAATTCAGACCCGATGTCATACCCGACATGTGTTCCTGTGTCTTGGCTTCTACCTTTCTAACGGCATCATTAAATGCGGCAGCTAGTAAGTCTTCCAACATCTCTTTGTCGTCACCCACCAGACTATCGTCAATGTCGATTCGGCGGATTTCATGCCGACAAGTCATCTGCACCTTTACCATCCCCGCCCCGGCCTCGCCGGTTACCTCTAAGGTAGCCAATTCCTCCTGCGCCTTTTGCAGCTTTTCCTGCATTTTTTGCGCTTGCTTCATGATTTGTCCAAGACCGCCTTTCACTGACTAACTCCTCGGCTTAATAGATGATGGGTCTAGGGTAGCACCAAATTGTTCTTGCAGCGCCCTGACCTGTGGATCGGATTCGATGGAACGACGGGCCTCCAACTGCCGTTGCCGTTCGGCTTCGTTGTTTTGTCTCACGATTGTATCTTCTGCCTGCTCCGCCAAGCTAATGTGGAGTCTTAGATCTTCACCAAAGTGCTGATTCAGAGCGGCTCCTAATCTTTCCTTCAAGTTATCGGTCAGCAGCGATTTTCCTAGTGGATCCAGCTTTAAGTTCACTTTGTTGCCGCTGCGCCCATCCAAAACACAGTTCGCCGCCAATTGTTTGGCAGCACCTTGCAATGACAAGGAGTTAACCAATTCATTCCATTCTAGGTCGTCTTTCCAAATAGCCGTTGGTTTTGACGCCGCCGGCGTGTCCGCCTTACGCGCAACCTGCTTTTTTGGTGTTGCCTTGGTAGCAACGCGATTGACAGACTCGCCAGACCAAGCCAGCTTTCGTGGCTACCCCCGTGGTGAGCTGATGCGCA
>JBCCFQ010000680.1:0-2724 GCA_039029655.1 Pseudomonadota bacterium
GAGTTCTTCATTGCTTTTAATGGCAAAATCAAGTGTGGAGAGTACTTTGTCGAGCATAGCACGGCTATCTTGTTCTTTTGTATCGGATTCCTTCAGAGCCATAATTGTGACAAATAGTGAAACAACAAGCATCACAAAAATAGCCAAAATACTAATACTAACGACTTTGTGCTTAGCAAAGAAATTCTTGGCTACATTTAACAAGGTATAGCTAGCACTCGATCAATTGACCCTATCAAGCCTCTCCCCTATCCCACCGCTACTGATGGCGGACATTCAATATCAGCCTGCACAAGAGGCTCTTAAGGCTATTTGTCTTCGAACTCAAGATAAGGCCATTGCAGAAGCACTGATTGAAAAGGGCAGCAGACAAGTTACTGGCAAATTGATTGGCGAGCTAGCCGGACATTTTGATAGACAAACCGTCGAGGAGCTTTTGATCAAAGCCACAGAAAGATCCGACCTAGCATCCACCGCCTTGTTGCATATGGGCGAGGCGCAGACCCCCAGTAGTCGCCGCTTTTTAACTCGAGCTTTGAGCGGACCCAATGGCGCCTCGGCGGCATCGGCCTTGGCAAGATATGCGAGCACTACGGAGATAGATTCCGTAGGACAACTTCTATTAGATCCTAGTACAACGCCCATGGGTCAAACCAATGCGTTACTCACCTTAAAACTGTCCCCCCATCAACAGATAGCTCGGACTTACCTAGAACAAGCGGCAAAACAGACCAGTTTAAACAGCAGAGTCAGAAAGAAGGTGCAGCAATGGCTAACAAAGTGATTGCTGGGATTGTCTTAACTGTTTTTGCCCTACCCGCCCACGGGCAGATACTGACTTATACAGAAAACGTAAATTCCGATACTGAATTGGCCGTGGGTTACCCCATACCTGTGCCCGTCAACTCTTTAACCCAAGTAGATGGTTTTCGTCTTTATGATTCTTTGTTTGCTCAACACCAAAGTCTTTGGCTGAACAACGAAGAAGTGGCCGGGTCAGTTGTAGGCACAACACACTTAGGCCGAGAAATATGGGCCTATTCATTGGGTGATACCGACAACACCACCCTAGACGGCAACCCAGAGCCCGCAGTATTGATCAATGGTGGTATCCACGCTCGAGAATGGGCCAGCCCGGAAGTGGTTACTGCTTTGTATGAGGTATTGGTGGCGAATAAGTCCGATGCTCATATTCATCAGTACCTAATCGAAAACCTGAACACAGTGGTTATTCCGGTACTCAATGTTGACGGGTTTATTCAGACCCAGAATTTTCCCATCAACGTCACGCCAACCCCGGATACGGTGCAAACATCTACCTCTCCCCCTCAGTTCCAACAACCTCGGGACGGACGCATGCGTCGAAAAAACATGCGTGATGTCGATGAAGATCTGAACACGGCTGACGATCGATTGCTGGGCATAGACTTAAACCGAAACAACGCGCAGTTTTTTGAAAATGGCAGCAACAGCACCGATGTCACGAGTTTAGTGTATCGCGGCGCCTTCCCGGCATCAGAACCCGAAATTGTTGCGTTACAGGCGGCGGCAGAAATCGCCCCAGCAGATCGTCTTCGGTTATACATTGACGCCCACAGTTTCTCCCGAGTTTATTTTATTCCAAGCCCTCTAAATGCCCGCCAAAATGCCAACACCAACACCCTAGTCACACGGATGGCGGGTGTTACTAGAGCTTTTGGCAATCCCGAATACTTCCCGGTGTTCAATGAACCCAATACCGGTATTAGCGGCACTGCATCGTTTTTTGCACACACCTATTTGATCCCCGCTTGGACGCTGGAAATTGAGCCCCCCAGTGGATTCCCCAATCTACCCAGGGCCGGGGCGTTTTACGGCGGTTTTGGTGTATCTCACGATGGTTTCATATTGCCGGACTCTGAGGTAGAGCGGGTCAGAACTGAGCTCAATGCCAGCCATATTCTGGGTCTTTATCATCAGGCCGGTCCGCCCAACGTGACTCAGTTACAGATTCTCGATGGGAATAATGTGGTTTACGACGCTCTGTGGGAACCACAAAACGATGGAACACGAAGCTTAAATATCTCTACAAATCAAACCTTACAACCTGGTCGCCAATATAGCCTGGCGGTATCCTTCAACAAACCCATGCGTTTTCTAAACGATCAGGGTGTTGTTGCAAGCTACCCCGGTTTGGACACACTGGTAGACATATTTCCCAGAGTCAGCATCCAAATACCCCAGAGCAATGGAGAGATACGCACGGCCAACGTAAATTTCAACGCCGATGCGTGGGCCACTGCACCCGGTGGCGGGCCTGGACAGTACAAAAACTATGTCACTGACACTATCGAGGGTACCTTTAATATTGCCGAACAAACCCGAATCACTACGACCACGAGCTCAACCATTAACGTAAACATGGCAGACATGGCGGGCTTGTTAGTGGATGCTGATCCTGCAACTTCCGTAGATTGGGCAAATGGTGGTTGGACCAATTATGACAACGGCAATGGACAAACCGGCGACATCGGCGGCATTGATACTTCTTATGCGGTACAAGTTCAGGCGCCGGCCGGCGCGGCAGATTCAAGCGGTGGCGGTGGAGGCGGTTTTGGGGTTTTGTTACTCGGCCTGTTCTTTTTGTCCGCCGCTAAGCAAATACGTCAAAAAAGTCGGTGACCGGCACCTAAAACGTACACTAGGTTTGTTGCTTTCGAAAAACAAGCACATAAAGCACATCAC
>JBCCFQ010000681.1:0-2718 GCA_039029655.1 Pseudomonadota bacterium
CTGGACGCCAAGGACGTGCGTATCGCGGCCAGGGTGAGACGACATGGCTATGCCGAACGATACCCTCACCAGTTCACCATCAGGGCAAAGCTGCCAACCGGGGCAGAAACAGAGTTATCCAAGATTGTGAATGGTTACGGAGACTGGATGTTCTACGGCCACGCGGGGCCAGATGGGCAGACCATACTGAACTGGTGGCTGATAGACCTGCGGGCATTCAGAGCCGCGCTGATACGGCACAGGACAGCAGGAGCGTTCCTGCATATGGGTGACAAGCGCAATGCCGACGGGACGTGCTTCAAGTGGTTTGATATCCGGTCCTTCCCTAAGGAGCCGCCGTTGGTGGTGGCGAAAGGTTGAGAACTTCGGCGGTCTGTGAAAAAGGGATTCCATTTCGTTGGCAAAGCGACATTGGAAACAAATTATACAAACCGGGAATCGCAATAGTATCCCATCGGTAGGCCGAAACAATTTGGCGCCAAACTGCCCTATTTTTTCAAATAAGAAACACTAAGGGTCAGTCGATACAATTATTAGCCGAATTATGCGCTCAAAGCGCGAGTTGACCCACTTCGGTGTTGTTAGAATCGATGCCGCCTTGCATGCTAGTTATCTGTAATGAGTGTGGGGTTTTCGTCATGAATTTTAGTGGCTCGTATTTCAAAACAACTCTAGTAGCGGCGGCACTGTCGCTTTCCGCATCGACCGCAACTGCGGTCACGTTGAGCTTCGACAGCCTTTCGAATGGACAGTTCATTCAGAATGGTGCTTTCAATATCGATGGTATTAGTGGTTACATCACGACAAATAACAATCGCGGCCCCAATATCGCTCAAATCTATGACACAACGCAAAGCGGTGGTCGGGATCCTGACTTGGAGTCACCTACACAAGTAGGTAGCGGCGATGTCTATGGTGGACAGAACGTACTAATCGTTGCTGAAAACACTTATGGCGATTTCCCTACCGGTATTGGGACGCATCCTGACGATGACCTGCACGGTGGTTCGATTTCCTTTTTCTTCGACACTCTGGTCCGGTTCACCGGTATTACCTTGCTCGATGCAGAGCGTGGCGGCAACGAAATTTCTGTACAGGTTGATGGCGGATTATACGCGCTGGAGAATATCGTGACCGGAAACGACAGATGGGACTCATATGGTTTTGACTTCATGACCCGGCAGATTGATGTAACCTTTGGTGGTTCCGGCGCTGTTGACAGCTTGCAAATTGCTCCAATTCCGCTTCCAGCATCCGTATTACTTCTGCTTGCGGGATTAGGTGGCTTGTTAGGCTTGCGCCGCCTTAAACCCGCGTGATTGCGAAGCCCGAACTTTCGATTGAAGGCCGGAGCCAGTCCAGACCATCAAAAGCTCAAATAGTTTGAACACAGCCTACCCGCTTAGCGGACTTCGCCTCCCTACTGCGAGGTTTGCGCGCCATCTTCCCAAGCGCGCCAGAGTTAATGGTCCGATCCAACCTCGTCTAGGTCAACCGCCGGACCACCCATCTCGCAAGTATTATCGGCGAGTTCCAAGAAAAACCCCTATGAACAGGGGGCTGTTTGGATAGCTATAGACGAATATCTAAACGCTCCTGCGCCGCCGCACGATAAACAGACCCAGCAGGCCAGTCAGCAAGAGTGGCAGACCCGCCGGTATAGGTACCGGTGCGATATCGACCGTCGAGAGGTTCGCAAGAACTAGAGCGCCCGCAGGAGAATTACCGGACATCGTGTTAATGAACCATCCAAAGCCATCGCCTGCGGCTACTGAAAAGCTTGCGCTGCCGCTCTGAAAGTTGGGACCGTTGTCATTGGTCTGATCGAAGAAGGTATCAATCGTTGGTGAGTACGTCGCGTGGCCAAACGGTGTAGCAGATGGACCGTCCGCGTTTGTGTTGTAGTAAATCCAACTGTAGTCGACCCTCGTTTGCGTCGTCACAGGATCGATTGTTTGGAATGTCACTTCTGAGAAGTTACCGTCGTCAGAACCTATAATAATAAAACCACAATCGAAGCTACCAACTGATGTAGTTGGCGCAAAAACGCTACCGCCTTCAAAGGTCGTGGATTGGAACCCGCCGCAATTCACTGTGGAAGCTGAGGTCTCGCTGGCCAACGTTGTGGCAAACACCGCTGCTATTAGGGATGCAAATAGCTTAAATCGCAACATAGCAAAACTCACCGTATAGACTCAACCTAAAGTGAGTTTAGCACCAAATCTTGCAAGCTCACTGAATAAAAGTGTCTGAAGTGACACTTGCGACTTCAGGTGCTCAAAAACGCGGCAGCTAGAGTTTAATGTAATGCACAAGTCTACCGCCAAGTGTCGTTGGTTCTGCGAATGTCTATTTGGGCCTGTCGAGAGTTATTGACCTAAGCTTCTAACCCTTTAGCGATTTTAACTTTGCATCTATCTCCGCTCTCTTTTGAGCCTCCTCAAACTCATGGACAATGACCATCTTCTTCCGGGCAAGCATCACTCTTCGCGAGGTCTGCCAGCCGTATACGGAAGCAACAACCACTGAGATTGTGAATGCCTGGATGATCCAAACTAGAGTCGGCCTTACCTCCAGGTAAGCTGCCATAGGTAGGAATGTAACGTCGCCGTACCAAAACAAGACAACCATGCAGAACGCAAATCCGGCGGTCAGTATCAGGAAAACGTCTGAGCCAACGTTTTTACGTGCTCGATTTTCAATTTTCCCTCGCTCTTC
>JBCCFQ010000682.1:0-2714 GCA_039029655.1 Pseudomonadota bacterium
CATGAAATTTGTCTTAGCGTTGATATCTGTTTTGAGTCTTGTGGCGGTTTGGTGGGTATTTCAGAATCGAATTGGCGATCTGGAATACAGCCAAGAGCTAGTGGCGCAACGCGCTCAAGTGCTGGAGCGTCTCAAAGAACTCAACGGAATTTGGTCTCGTGAGAGAGTAGACGAAGTCCTATCCAAAATCGATCAAGCGGAGACTCGGTTATTTTCAGACTATCCAAGTTTGGCGGCATGGCTTAGAGACAATCACAAACTTGCCACCGCGTTTGGTTTGGTAATGCAGTATCAACTCGATGCTACGGTCTCAGCCCGGGTGCGTGGCGTTTTGGAGGTGCCGATTGAATTAAAGGTGACTGTCCCAGCCACTGACGATACCAGCTATCTCAAAGTCATGGAGTTTGTGAAAAGTCTAGTTGAGCAAAAATACTATTTGGAAGTTCGCGGGGCCACAGCCACCAGTAATGGCGACGGTTTAAAAGAAATGGCCCTGGACCTACGGGTATGGTTAGTGGGAGAGAGCCCCAAAGGAAACGAGGCAAATGAAGAAGTTATTGAATAACCCTTGGTTTGTCGCAGGTTTGGCATTGGTTGCCATTTTGTTTGCTTCTAGAAATCTCGTGTTTGGCATTTTCGCAGATGATGATCAGCCCTTTGATGATGAAGACAGTGATGCCTGGGAGGAGCTTGATGATGCTACCGCCGGTGAACAACTGATCGGAATAGAACACTTGAGTTCCGTAGACGTTGAATCCGTGGTTTGGCTATACACGCCAGCTCGCGATCCTTTCAGCCCTTATCAAACTTTTTCGCCCGACAGCCTGCCGACTAGTCAAGATTTTTCTGTGGTGGCCGATCAAGGGATTAGGCCGCGTTTGTCCGCTTTGGTTGTGGGGGAACGCTCTAGTTTTGCCGTGTTGGACGGAAAAATTGTTCGATCTGGTGAGTTTCACGGCGGTTACTGGATTCAGCAGATTCATCGAAACGGAGTTGAGTTGTTAGCTGATGGTGTCTCACTAAGTATTAGGGCAAACGAATGATCGAGATTAGCTTGGACAAAAGACTTATATTTTTGCTGTTGGCCTGCTTAAGTGCTTGTGCGAGTCAGCCCGAGGCACACAAAGGACTTTCCAGCGAACTCGAAACCGCAGCCGTGCACACCTCAGCGGTGGCCGAAAAGCCAAGTCTCGAGTTGAATTCTCGCTTGGCGTGGCCGGAGTCGCCAGATGTGGTCCCCGAACATGCCCAGGAAGAGTTATATACCTTCCAAGCAACTGACCTCCCTTTAACCCAGGCTTTGAGGATTTTTGCTAAGGCCCACAGTTTGAATATGGTGGTAGACAATGATGTGAGTGGAACCATCTCCGTTGATTTCCAAGATCTACGTTTCGATCAAGCCATGTCCGCTTTGTTGGACGCCCACGGTTTTTATTGGAAACGCAAACGAGACTTGATACGTGTTGGTGCGGTTGAGACCCGCGTGTTTAGTATTGACTACATTCGACTGGTTCGTAGTGGTTCCGGAAGTAGTCAAGCCCAAGTCAGTTCAGGAAGCGACAGCGCAAGCGGTGAGGGTGGGGACGATGTAGCAGGTACCATGACCATACAACAGTCCGATAAGGTGGATTTTTGGACTGAGCTTGAGGAACAACTCGGGGTAATGGTGTCGGAGCAGGGTCGAATCGTGACCAATCGACTGGCCGGTACCGTGCAAATCACCGATTCCCATCGCCGAGTAGAGGAAGTAGCTCAGTACATTCGGCAAGTCAATGATGCCATTTATCGTCAAGTAGACATCGAAGTCAAACTGGTCGAAGTCACCCTAGCTGACGACTTCAGTCTAGGCGTGGACTGGTCGCGTTTGATTAGTCCCGGAAACACCGGTTCCCATGGTGACCTGAGTATCAACAATATTGTCGGCCAACCCATCGGTGGCATTACATCGTTACCAAGAACTCTAAACGTCACCGGTGTGAATATTAGTAGCGACGGCGACAATCTGGTGACCGCTGTGATCGATGCATTGAAGGAACAGGGCGAAGTCCGAGTTGTATCGCAACCACGGATCAGGACTCTGAACAATCAATCTGCCCTAATCAAAGTCGGAACAGATAGAACTTTCTTTCGCAAAGAGCAATTAACGGACACGACTACTGCGGGGTCACAAATTTTTTCCACCGACGTGCCTCAAGTGGTAACGGAAGGGATTGTGCTGGCCATCACGCCACAGATCTCTTTGGACGGATGGATCACCTTAGATGTTTCCCCAGTCATAACCCGAGTCTCTAGTGTGAGCGAAGTGCTGGATAATCAAGGTAACGTTCAATCCACGGCCCCCAATCTAGACATCAGTCAGGCATCCTCATTGGTGAGATCACGCAGTGGTGACACGGTGGTCATCGGTGGACTGATCCAAGAACAGCAAATAGAAAGCGTTAGATCCGTGCCGGGGCTTGGGCGAATTCCTGGGGTTGGTGAGCTATTCAAGGGTCGTTACAAAAATTGGCAGAAAAAGGAACTGTTGATGTTCGTCACACCGCGCATCATTGATGCCAACACAGCACTAACCCAACTTTCGGTGAATCACTAATGCGCCAGACTCTCATCTTATTCGCTTTGCTTTTTTGTCAATCTGCTTGGTCGGGTGATGAGCCGGCATACACTCGTGCATCTATGGAATCTGCGCTCAAAAACGGTGAGTATCAGAAGGC
>JBCCFQ010000683.1:0-2712 GCA_039029655.1 Pseudomonadota bacterium
AAGGATACGCATCAACAAAACCCTGTTGGTAGGCGAGGATATTTGCAAGTAGGTAGTTTGATTGCACACTATTTGGAAACTTTTGAACAAACCGTTTTCCAGCTGTCGTTGCTTTGTCCAATTGATCTGCTTGAAACCAACTATCGGTGATTTGAAACCAAATACTCTCGTCGTCGTTTTCTGACAGTACGCTAGCTGCGAGTTGCTGAGCGGTATCCAAGTCACCGTCCCGGGCTAGATACTCTACCAGTTTGGCTTGGGCTAACGTGTTATCGGGTTCTAGTTCCAAGGCGTCTTGAATGTTCACCTTTGCGGTGCTGAAATCTCCTGCTTGACGTCTGAGGTCAGCCTTAAACAGAAGCAGTGGCACATCGTTGTCTAATGGTTCTAGAGCAGCAATGGCGGATGAGGTATCTCCCAGACTGCGATGCACATTGGCCAATTGCCAGCGCCAGTTGTATTGGTCAGGTTCAACTTCCAGTGCTGCATTGAGTTTTTCTATGGCTTGGTCGTACTGACCCAATAAAATGTGGGCATTGGCAATGGCAGCGGTGGAGTGGGCAAAATAGTCTGGCTCTAACTGGATGGCTTTTTCGTGAGACGCAATAGCCGCCACCTGATCTGTCGTCAAAAACGCTTGGCCCAGTAAAAAATGGCCGTAAGCATCGTCGGGCGCGAGTTCTATGGCGCGTTGTGCATCTTGAGCGGCCACAACAAGGCTATCAGGCGTCCGTATGAGTCCGAGTAAAGAGGAACGACCCCGGAGAGCCTCTAGGAAATCAGGGTCCTGTTGCAAAATGGCAGAGTACTCATCTAGCGACTGATCGAGCCTCTCCTGTTTGAACAACCAGAAGGCCAGCCAATTGCGACTGTTTAGGTCTTCCTTAATACTCAGTGAGTTTCTCATTGCGGTCAGGGCATTATCAAAATCGCCTACACCGGCATAAGCATAGGCCCGCAAAAACCAAGCATCGGTGTCTTGATCATTAACGCTCAATAACAGATCCGCATTTTCTCCCGCCTTTTCAAACTGCCCATCACCAAAAAGCAGCCACGCAAAAAGACGTCGGTTTGTTTTGTCATAAAGGTTGTTTTGTAAGTAGACCTCCATGTTCTCTGCGCCACTCGCGAATTCCCCGCGACTGCTTGCAACCACAGCTGCCCCCAGTTCTTTGCGATCAAACCCATCCGGCAGCAAAGCGACGTCTTGCTCGACAACCTCTAGGGCTTGCTTGTCGCTTTCGTCAAGTATAGGTGGGATGATTTTGAATCCACTGTAGTCCTGTACGGCTTCAGGCAAGGGAATGGTGGGAGTCAACGCTCCGACACGCCTAGAGCGGGCCTCATGGAAATTTGGGTCGTCTACTAAGGCTTTATCAAACCATTCAATGGCGGTTTCAAAGTCTTGACGCCAAAACGACACCATACCTTTTTGATAATTGGCTATGGAATAGTTGGGCGCCTTACTCAACGCTTCGTCGGCATTGGCTTCTAAGTTGGCTAAGGCCTGTGCTTCCCAGGTTGGATTGACGTTTTGCGAGCCATACATCTCTCGCAAAGCTTTGATGGCGGATTCCCCTTTGGCTAAAGGCGCGCTGGCCGCAGCGATTTGAGCGCGGGTTTGCAAGTAATCTGCCACAAACAAACCACTCCATACCAAAAGCCCAGTGACAACCAGGGTGCCTAAGGCAATGGCGCTGGCTAAAGCGGGTTTGCGTTTTGCGCGACGCCAGATTCGCTCTACCGGTGTGATCTTTCGCGCAACAATGGGTTCGTCGTCTACAAAACGCTGTAACTCATCAGCAAGCTCACCGGCGGTTTGGTAACGGTCTTCCCGATCCCGCTCCATGGCTTTTTGAGCCACCACCACCAGGTCATCGGTGCCGCTGATGCTAGGAGGGTTTGATATGGCTACGCGTTTTACAACTTCATGGACCAGTTCACCGGTGTAAGGAGGCTGACCTTCCACTAAGGCATACAATGTCGCACCAAGACCATAAATATCTGTTCGGTGATCGGCATCTTTACCTTGGGCCTGCTCTGGTGCCATGTATGAGGGTGTGCCCAAAAGTGCCCCACTTTGAGTTAGGCCACCGGCTTCCTCCTTCATTCGAGCCAAGCCAAAATCCGTGACAAAGACGCGACCTTTTTTTGATACCAGTAAGTTGGAGGGCTTTAGGTCTCGGTGAATGATTTTTTCATCGTGAGCGGATTGCACAGCGCGAGCGGCATCACGAATGATACGCGCGGCCTCTTGTCGGGTAATGTTTTCTGCTTTGGGCGGTTCGCCATCCACCATTTCCATAACAAGGAAAGGTTTGCCTTCATGCACCCCAACTTCGTATACCCGGGTGATATTGGGATGAGCCAACTTAGCTAATAGGGTGGCCTCTCGCATAAAGCGGCGAATGAGTTTTGGGTCTTGGACCTTGAGTAATTTCAAGGCAACGAAGCGGGACAGTTGGCTATCCCAAGCTTTCCAAACCACCCCCATACCACCGGCGCCCAGTTGATCCGTTAAGGTGTATCTGCCGATGCGTTTTCCGGGATCTTCCTCCGCCGTGCGAACTTCCATGGGCGCCGATTCGTCGCCCACGGTTTCCAGCAACTCCATTAACTCAAGGTCTTCCGTGACTTGGGTGATTTGTTCTTGGGAGATCTGCCCTTGCTCTACAAGACTTTCCACCGCCTTGCCGGGTTCTGAGCCAGCTC
>JBCCFQ010000684.1:0-2706 GCA_039029655.1 Pseudomonadota bacterium
GAGAAATATGCCTATTTTGAAGAGTGGGACGACCCACTTATTTCTGGGATCCGTTGGGTATCCGAACTTATTGAGATCGCCGGTGGTGACGATTGTTTCCCCGAGTTAGGCGCGGAGAGTCTGGGCAAAAACCGGATCATTGCCGATCCGTCTGTTGTGATACAACGCAATCCTGACATCATCATTGGCTCGTGGTGTGGTAAAAAATTTCGACCCGAACGGGTTAGTGAAAGAGAGGGGTGGAGCAAAATTGCGGCGGTAAGGAACAATCACGTCTACGAAATCAAATCCAGTGTCATTCTGCAACCGGGACCAGCTGCGTTGACGGCGGGTTTAGATCAGCTCGTTTCCCTTATTGAACGTTGGCGAGAAGACTCAAGCGGTTAGCATAGATAAGACTTGTTGATACTTTAGCCCGGTTTTTTGCAAAATTTCGTCGGGCAAACTAGGTCCCGGAGCGGTCTTGTCCCAATCTAAGTTGTCAAGGTAGTCGCGGACGATTTGTTTGTCGAAGCTGGACGGACTGCTACCAGCGGAATAGTGGTCCTTGTCCCAAAAACGAGACGAGTCCGGAGTCAACGCTTCGTCAATCAGCGTTAAGGTTTCGTTTTTGTCCAAACCAAACTCGAACTTGGTATCGGCGATAATAATCCCTTTGTTTCTTGCGTAGTCTGCGGCGAAGGCATAGAGGGCGAGGGTCGTGTCCCTTACTGAACGAGCAACTTTTTCCCCGAGCAGATCTACAGTGGATTGGTAACTGATGTTTTCGTCGTGTTCCCCCACTGCTGCTTTGGTGGCAGGTGTGTACATAGGGGTTTCGAGTTTTTCTGCTAGCTGCATGCCTTGCGGGAGCTTAATTCCGCAAACTGCCCCAGTCGCTTTGTAGTCTTTCCAGCCCGAGCCGATTAGATACCCGCGAACCACAGCTTCGATGGGTAATGCGTTCAACCGTTTGACAACAACGGCTCTCCCCTCGAGAGCTTTCCGATCTTCCGGACTGGGGACAACGTCGGATACACTCAAGTCAGCCAGATGATTGGGCACAATGTGTTTTGTTTGCGCGAACCAAAAGTTAGACACTTGTGTCAACACGTAGCCCTTTGAGGGCATCGGATCCGGTAAAATTACATCGAAGGCAGAAATCCGATCGGTAGCGACGATGAGCATGTGATCATCGTCAATCGCATACAAGTCCCTCACCTTGCCCCGATGAATCCGTTCTAAGCCCGTTACCGTGGACTCAAACACCACGTTGGTGGGCTGGCTGAATGTGTTATCAGACATAACGTTCCTAAAAATCAAGCTGAAGCTGTATGCCACAGATTTGCAGATAGGTCCAGTGGGACGATCTCTATGGTATTTACAGGCTATAATGGGTCCTCAGGATTTGTGTTAGCCACGCGATCCGCGCACAGGAGACCAGGCCAAAAGTGAAATGGTTGGGTAAAGTTGCCGGTGGTGCCCTTGGTTTGGCGCTCACTGCAAGTCCCATTGGATTAGTGATCGGTGCGGCCCTCGGGCATCGATTCGATCAAGGACTTCAGCAAGGGCAACGACGTGACAGACTGCGTGGTTCTAGGGGTTACGCTCATCAGCACCGGCATAGTCATAGCGACGATTTATTTTTCAAGGTGACCTTTAGACTTATGGGGCATTTGGCCAAGATCGATGGGCGAGTGTCGGAGGAGTCAGTAAAAAGCGCGCGATCGCTCATGCATCAAATGGAGTTGAGTCCTGAGCAAGTCAAATTTGCCATTGAGTATTTTAACCAAGGCAAATCTCCAGAGTTCAGTTTGCACTCCCTGTTGCCAAAGTTGATTAGCGCATGTCGCAGCCGCAAGGACTTGATTCGAAGTTTCCTTGAACTGCAGGTTCAGGTGATCTTAGGTGCGGGGAACATCACATCCAACCAAAGATCTGCGCTGTGGCGGGTGTGTCAGTCTTTGAACGTCTCTAGGGTAGAGCTTGCACAGATCGAAGCGCTTATGCGTATTCGACTGAGTAACGCCAACTATCGGCAAGAGAATAGGCCCCAAAGCGAAACGCCGCTGCAGTTGGCGTATCAGACTTTGGGTGTGGAGGCAGACGCCAGCGATGATGAGATTAAGCAACGTTATCGACGTTTGATGAATGCCCATCATCCAGACAAGCTGCATGCCCAGGGCGCCGATGAAGACGTAATCAAGGAATCAACAGACAAAGTTCAGGTAATACGCGCCGCATACGATGCCATCAAGGCATCCCGTTCAATCAAGTAGTTTCTGCGGAGGCGCTGAAGGCTAAACGGTTCGCTTTTCCCCGGGCCGCACGTTGTAAACAACGATTGTCTTGCCTTTAGCGGAAACCAGACCTTGTGACTCAAGTACTTTTAATACCCGTCCTGCCATTTCGCGAGAGCAGCCGACCAATCGGCTGAGCTCTTGACGACTCACCTTAATCTGCATCCCTTGAGGATGAGTCATGGCATCGGGTTCGTTACATAGATCGATAAGCGCATGGGCAATTCGGCCCGTAACGTCAACAAATGCAAGGTCACTGAGTTTTCGATTTGTTCTATCCAAGCGTGTAGCAAGCTGGGTGGCCAATTCAAAAACGAGTCCAGGGCTTTCGCTGGCAATCTGCCGAAAGCGGGGGTAGGTCATTTCTGCAATTTCACACTCGGTGCGCGTCCTCACCCAAGCGCTGCGGGTGGGCTGCTCATAGAAC
>JBCCFQ010000685.1:0-2704 GCA_039029655.1 Pseudomonadota bacterium
AGCCGAGATCAGTGTTGGAACCAGCGTCCCGACGGAAGACAGTCCATTCGGGGAGAGAAAAGTCGTCGTCGAACTGGTCAATGACTGATCTGGTCACTAAGGTTTGTGTATTAGGCGAATTCGCGGTCGGCAAAACCAGCACCATTGCGAGATTCGTTCACAACGAGTTCTCGGAGGACTATCTGACGACGGTGGGTGTCAAGATAGATACCAAGCACGTCGAGCTGAACCAGCTAAATTTGAAGATGGTGATTTGGGACATCGCTGGCGGGTTAACACTAGCTGATGGATTAGGTAGTTATGTCGGTGGGTCTGCCGGACTGATCGCGGTTGTGGATGGCACTCGACCCGAGACTTTGGACTTTATAGAGAAATTATTGTCTGAAGTGCAAGGCCAGATTGGGGAAGTTCCTTACGTGGTTTTGCTCAATAAGTCGGATTTGAATTCGGATTGGGAAATCAGTGAGGCTCAGCTATCGGATTTGAATAGCCGACACAAGAATTTATTTATCACTAGTGCCAAGAGCGGCCAGCGGGTGGACGAGGCGTTGACTTGTCTTGCTCACGAATTACTTGCGCGAGAAATGGAAGGCTCGTGAATCTACCAGAGCCGGTTGATCAATACGTTCAAGATCATTTTTCCCGATGGCATGAGCCGTTTTGCATTGAACTTGATCAACAGGGCAGGATCACTCAGAGTTCTGGCGTACCTATTCCTGGTTTCCCGGCAGTCAGTGTTGGTTACGATGCGGGTGACGTTTTCCCTGGCCTCGTAGGTAGTTTGGACGGAGAAGACGTCTTGATCCCAATGATGAATTTCGGTGGGTCCAGTGCGGCAGACATCCATGTCATTCATAGAGAATCAAAACTGTTTGTTTTGTTTTTTGACCGTTCCCAGGAACTGTTAGAGATACAAACAGAACAACAGACGAAAAACGAATTGAGTCTTCTCAACAGGCAGCAAGAGAAACTGTTGCAGAGCCAACGGCATTTGATTTCAGAACTGGTAACTGCCAAGGCGGAGCTTGAGATTCAGCGACGAATACTTCAAGAGAATCACGCGAGATCAAAAGAGTTTCTGGCCATGATGTCCCACGATTTTCGGACACCCTTGACCTCCATTGTCGGGTATGTGGAGCATCTGGAGGAATCCGATGTTGTCGATGAGTCGGTTCAAGAGGCTATTCAGGCGATTAGCCGAGGTTCAAAACACATATTGTCTTTGGTCGAGAATGTCATCGACAAAGCAAAAGTTGATCGCCAGACCTTTCACACCCAGTCAGTGGCCGTGGATGTGCGGGAACTACTGACGGACGTGGCGGCAATCATGGCGCCTTTGGCGGCAGAAAAGGGTTTGAGTTTTTCCGCCGTCGTAGAAGCCGACGTGCCGAATCAGCTCATGCTGGATCCCGGCGGCGTGCGTCAGGTAGTGATTAATTTGGTGGGTAACGCCATCAAGTTCACCGACATAGGAACCGTTTCCGTCTCTGTTAAGAATCTTAGTGATGAGATCCAGATCGTTGTGTCTGACACAGGTGCCGGCATCGATTCCGAGGACCAAGATCGGATTTTCGCTGCCTTCCAACGGGTTGACGAAAGTGTTCGGGGTTCGGGTTTGGGGTTGAGTATTACTCGACAACTGACTCGACTCATGGATGGAGACCTGCGTCTTGAGTCACTGGTGGGAGAAGGAACAACGGTCACAGTGACGTTACCCCGCGTTATCGCATTATCCGAACCGATTTCCCAAGTCGCTCCAAAACAAACGCCACCCGCTGACGTCGCCCAACCTAGTCGTATCCTTATGGTGGAGGATAACGCGGACATCCGCAGGTTGGTGGAGCTGGCTTTGACTCGCGATGGGCATACCCTGACCATTGCGGCGGACGGGCTAGAAGCGATTCACATGTCTATGAGTGAGTCACCGGATCTAATTTTGATGGATATCAATCTTCCAAATCTGAATGGCAGAGATGCGGCCAGACAAGTACGAGAATTGGGATTTCATGGGACCATACTTGCATTTAGTGCTCGTCGCGATCTGGATGAAACGAACTGCAGGCCGGAGTTCGACGGTGTTATCCATAAGCCCATTCGGATGGCCGAACTGCTCGCCAAATTGGCAAACTATCTATAACTGTCAAAGATTGTTGCACGGGGACATACAGTCTCTTAATGCCCCTATAATTGTGTTCAGTTACCTGGCTTGAGTCGGGGGGTAGGGGCAGCTTTCGCTGCCTCATCAAAGAGCACCATCGATTGCGGCTGTTTCTCTTCGGAGTTCAGCCGCTTTTTTCCTTCATGTATTGCGCCATCGTTGTTGTGTAGCGTATCGAGGGTTGACCTGCGCCATACACAAACATAACGGCAATGTTGTTTTGTTCCGCCCAGCGCATACCTTTGTCCAACGGCATGACCATCAAAGCTGTCGCCAAAGCATCGGCCACGGTGGTGCTGGGGTGTACCACTGTGACTGAGGTTGTATCGTGTTCGATGCTAAAGCCACTCTTGGGGTTTATTAGATGAGAATAGCGTTGGCCATCTTCAACGAAAAAATTACGATAACTGCCGGAGGTAGCCAGCCCTAATGCGCCATCTAGCGTGATGGTGGCAATGGCATTATTTGGGTTTGCGGGGTCTTGAATGCCGATGGACCAAGGTGCGGCATTTTCTTTTGTGCCACTGGCTTTGATTTCACCGCCGA
>JBCCFQ010000686.1:0-2701 GCA_039029655.1 Pseudomonadota bacterium
CGTCCAGAGCCTTTGGGGGTAGTGCACAAACATTTTCCTTACTGAAGTACCATATCAACAAAATGACTGATTGGATCGGCTTTGCAACGATCTGACATCTTGCAGCTTCTTGTTAGATCTTTACGAAGGGTCTCCTCGCAACATTCGAGTAGTTGGAAGATGATATCTTCGCCGCTAAGTCTAGTTGCCCGCTTGTATTCAGACCAGCGTTTTTCGAAATACGTCCATTCCTCGTTCGTTCCCGATGCACAGATGATCGGTCGCTTCACCTTCTCCGCTTTAACCCCCGTGGCCGTGGGCGCTGTTGTAGGGGTGGTGGTTGGGTGAGCGGTGCGTTCATGGATATCGAGAAGCTTGAGTAGGACTTCGGTTGCTGTTGTTGAGGGCCACGAGACGTTGCAGTGCGGTGCTGGACAGTTGATATCGCTCATCTTGTCTCTTTATAAATAACTTTGGACCAGTACTTGAATCATCAGTCTTTATTTATGCTGAAGACAATAAAGAGACAGGTCGGATGTGCACCTGTGAACAGACAAATAACATATATGACAATGACACCTAATGAAGATAATCTAGTAAACAGTACTTAAATATCCTCTATGCCCCTCCAAGTCTTTGGAGTGTGGTTTTGTACAAAAAGTGTGTAAAGCAGACCCAAAGGCTGATAACTTGGGGAGTATCTCCCAGTAATTAAATTTAACATAACGAGTTTACCAAAATGCCACAAAGGAAGGGAATGTTCTAAACCAGATAATGCCACTATTTTCTAAATCGCTTCTTCGGCAGTGGGGTTTCTTTCAATCCTGGCTTGTTGTAGGACTGTAAGGCTCTTAAACTTCGGGGCATTGTTTTGGTCACCGCTTCTGGGGAACTGCTCGTTTCTTGTGTTGGTGACACGGATAAGTCAGTGTCATTTTGTTCTGGACTAGCCGTTGAGTTGTCACCAGGGCTGTCACCGCCTGATGGTGTACTGGTATCAGGTGGTGGGTTGTGCTGGGTGTCTGGGCTGTTAGCGATTTCAGGGCATGGATGGTGAAGTGCCGTGGGTGTTGGTGGGGTAATGGGGATAGTTTGTGTCATGACAGCAGTCGGTGAAGATAGTACTGGCAACATAGCCAATGGCGATCGGGGCACTACCGGCGTGTATTTTCGAAGAAATTTTCTGTTGCGTAGGGTTACCCGACCTGATCCGTCTACTCGTACCACATATTGGTCGAATTGACGGACCTCTATGACTATTCCGGTTTTGTCCCATTTGATGGGGTACGGGCCAGTCTGGTTTTGGATACGAACATGATCACCAACTGCTAGAGCAGGCAGAACACGGGTGTGGGCCGAGAGTCTCTCTGCGTCTCGCATGTGACGGTTTCTGAGAGCCTCTTCACGGTTGGATAGGGTCTCCTGCCATGTTCTGTGGGGTAGGTATTTTCCTGGATGGATCGGGATAAAGTCACGAATCGGTCGTCCAAATATGCACATTGCGGGAGACAATCGCGTGTCTCTGTCCGGTGTGTTACGATATTGGAGGATAGCACGTTGAAACGAGTCAGTGTCAAGGGAACCGTCTTGGCCGGTGTTGTTGACAATCATTCTCTTAACGGTTTTCACGCCTATCTCAGCTCTGCAATTGCTATGCTGGAATGCAACGGATGATAGACGGTGATTGACCCCCCAGTTTCGCAGGAATGTTGTTGTGGCCGTGGATGTAAATTCGGGGCCACCATCAGATGCGAGTTCGTCACTAATGCCAAATGTTGTGAATGTGCGCATGAGGCTTGAAATGAGGCCCTTTGATCCTTCGTGTGCTCTTTCAACAATTGGCCAATTGCTGTACCTGTCAACGATCACGAGGTAGTTGTGTCCGGCATAGTGGAAGAAATCAGCACAGATGGACTGGAATGGATATTGAGGCTGAATTGGCGGAGTGGGAGGGGCACTTGGTTGTGATGGTGCGTTGCGATTGCATGCTGAGCAGCGAATTCGCATTTCGTTGATTGATGAGGTCATACCTGGCCAGAAGAATGATGCATCGGCTCGCGAGCACATCTGGGAAACACCTTGATGGGCAGAATGGAGTGCTTGGAGCACTGTGTTGCGTAGGCTTGGGGGTATTACGATGCGATCGTTGTAGAGTGCCACGCCATCGAAGCTGGTAAGTTTGTTCCTGAATTGAAAGAAGGCTCGAAGTTCTGGTGGTAGGTCATCTTTTGCCTCTGGGAAGCCACTCTCGATCAGGTCAATGAGCTTGACCATTGAATTGTCACTGTTAGTGGCCATGCGGATGTCGTTCCACGTCAGTGAGCGAATACCCGCAATCGAATCTTCATCAGTTGAGCAGAGCATGGGAGTGTCGTGATGCGCCCTGATGGCCATGAGGAAGGTGTGGGGTATCGCAGGAAGGTTGGCATTCGCCGTAACCGGGGATACATCGTCGGGTAACGCCAGGTGGTTGGCAGGCCCAACTGGGTTGCGTGACAAGGCATCTGCTGCGGCATGTCGGATTCCTGGAACATGGAATATTCGGAATCTGTATTTCAGGGTTTTTTCTTTCAGATTTCTTAGTCTTGGGTTTGGGATTGCCTCTAAGCTTCGGTCACCAAACACTTTGAGTAACGGTCTGTGATCAACCGCGATTGTCAGATCTGGACATCCGAGAACGAAATGGCGAGTTTTCTCGAGGGCATCCACAACGGCTAATGCC
>JBCCFQ010000687.1:0-2697 GCA_039029655.1 Pseudomonadota bacterium
ATAACTTACCACTTGGTAAGCTATGATGCACTTACCAAGTGGTAAGTTCAAGGGGAAAAGAAATGGATCGTGCAACGGAAGTCCGCTTAATCCGAGAAATCTTGGGACTTCATGACGCAAAGTCGGCGTTTCTGGATGATGATATAAGTCATAGTCCAGTTCAGCACTACCTAGATTCCGAACGTTTTAGCGCTGAGCAGGACAGAATTCTGAGACGGCAGCCCCAGGCGGTTGTTCATTCAAGCGAACTGCCGGAGGCCGGGTCATATTTGAGAAGAGACTTCGCGGGTTTACCTGTTTTGTTTACGCGTGATTCAACCGGACAGGTGCATGCATTTCTCAATGTCTGTCGGCATCGTGGCGGTCGCTTGGTGCGGAGCCACGCTGGCTGCAAACAACGATTCAGTTGTCCTTACCATGCTTGGACTTACGACAACCGGGGTCAACTGGTAGGAGTTCCCCACGAACAACAAGGCTTTCCCGGTTTGGATAGAGACAAACTGGGGTTGAAGCGGCTAGGTTGTGTTGAGAAGTACGGCTGGATTTGGGCTTGGGGGCGGGACGATGGGTTGCCTGATATTGGTGCCACTTTGTCGGGTTTGGCCGAGGACTTGGAATGGCTGCAGGGTACTGATCTTCACATATTGCATGCAGAGGAGCAGGTCCGATCGGTCAATTGGAAAATCTTGGTGGAAGGTGGTATCGAGGCTTATCACTTTCGCGTCGCCCATCGGAATACCATTGCGCCATACTTTCTCGACAATGTTTCAACCTATGTCAGCTTTGGTGCGCATGTACGTTCGATACTAGCAAAAAGATCCATCACGGATCTGCGCAATCAACCGGAAGAAAGTTGGAGAATCAGAGATCATGCCCAGGTGCTGTACTCCATTTTTCCTACAAGTCAGTTTTTGGTCCAGTCTGATCACATCGCTTGGATCCAATCCACGCCAGTGGATGTCGAAACAACTAAGTTGAGGTTGAGTACCCTTGTTCCCAAGAATCGGATGGAAGCTGAGGGAGACCTTGCTCATTGGGCGAAGAATCATGCCATCACGGTGCAAACTCTCAATGAGGACTTTGACATTGGGGAGGAAATTCAAGCGGGTCTTAAGTCAGGCGCTAACGAGTATTTGACCTTCGGTCGGTTTGAAGGTGCGTTGGATAGATTCAACCGAGTTGTCAACGAGCGCCTGTTGTCGTCTTCAGTGTGACGTCCTTAGGTTAAGAATCAACTCGCCATTGTCCCCATCGCGTATTTGGATCAGACGCTCACCGGTCTTGGAATTTCTTACTGGAATTGCGATCTCGTCACTGTTATTACCGTTATATTCAGGGATCACCAAAGCGGATTCCCTAAATTCCCACGGTGGGCCAATGAAAAAGTTGTTGTTGATGATCTCGTCAGTCATTGGGTCTTTGGTTTGTACCAAAATTTGGCCAGTGGCCTCGTGGGTAGCCACCACTGCTAAGCGCATAATACCTTCAATAGTGATAGGTTCGAATTGTCTGATTTGCCATTGGGAAAGACCAGCGCCGATAGGGTAGACGTTTTTGATCAGGTCGTTGCTGGCGGCATCCCGAATTTGAATGATCAACAGTCCGTCGGTGTCTCTACGCATCATTACGGCGACTTCATCCGTTTGACTTGAGTTTAGGTCGGGGAGAATTCTAAAGCTCAGGGGTGTCCAACCGAGACCCAATGGGAAAACATTGCGTATCAATGAGCTATCTGACACGTTTCTAACTTGTACGATGGTCAAAGCGTCCGACCGTCTTGTGGCCAGACCCGCGGTGGCAGATTGCCCATTACTTTGCAATACGTCGAAGTCTAATGGTTTCCAGGCGAAACCAAGAGGATACTGTCTTGAGATCAAGACGTTTGTTTCTACGTCACGCCGTTCAATGGACATTTGGCCGCTGTTCTTCTGCACCGCTAGAGTAAGTAGCGACGTTGGTTCTATGCCATGGTTCAAGACTCTTGTGTTGATTACGTTCCAATTGGCATTCCAGGGGAATAAATTACCTAGTGGGCTGCCAGTGATTGGATTGCGAATCTGAACATTTGGGAAGCTGCTTGCGTTCTCTTCCGCAATACTCACTCCTGAAAATCCCCTGGAGGTCATGGCGACTCTTGGATCAACAGAAGCGTCGGACAGTGTGAGTAGACCATCGGGTCTTCTGTTTTCAACACCAAAATAGTCGTAGCTTTTTAGCAACGCGCCGGTGTATCCATCGTAAACACAAACACGATTGAAGCGACCATCCGGACGCAGTAAGTCCCGACTCGCGACAATAACATCACGGCTGCCATTCCCATTGAGGTCTTCCGTAGAGCTGATGGCGCGAAAGAAGTCTCTGTCACAGGCGTTTCCTGGTCCAAACCCATCATCGTCTGCTTGATCTAGATTTGGCGTGTTTGGGCAGTTATCAAAGCTGTCCAGCACGCCGTCATCATCAAAATCACTACTGGGTGAGATAGGTCTATAGAAGATATTCTTACTTTTGACCGGTTCTGACGAAATATTGTCTTCAAAACTAGAGAACAAAACGGCCGTGCCATTCTTTGTGATTCTCACTTCTCTAGATTTGGGTACGACCCCGGGTAGTTCTCCTCCTAAAACACTGGTTGTTCGTGCCGCCGTATCGATGAGAAAAATACTTTGCTCGTCGGTGAGGTCTGTATTGAGGCGGTTG
>JBCCFQ010000688.1:0-2696 GCA_039029655.1 Pseudomonadota bacterium
AAGGACTCTTTTGACCCTTGACAGGGCTCTTTATTTTAATTCTCCGACACTAGAGACGCCAGTTTGCGTAAATTAGATAAGTGGTGAACGTGATCAAACAATGTATTTTTGCCAGTTAGTTTAATTCAATAACTCAACCTAGTGTTGACTTATCGAATTAAAACTAACCGGCAAAAAATACATTGTTTTGATCACGTTCAGCTCTTATCAAATCAACATAAACTGGCGTCTCCACTGTCGGAGAATTAAAATAAAGAGCGCTGTCAAGGGTCAAAAAGTCCTTTGACAGCTCGATTAGAAAAACATCACGTTTGCCAAAACAGTCGCGAACATTCCGGCCCCCGATGAATTTCTCGGGAGAAATCTCATCGTAAAATATTTTCAAAAGCGACTGTTCCCATTCAACAAACACTATTCTCTAGGAAACAAGTTTTAGTTATGGGACGGGTCAAGACTGTCCCCTTGGTTTGAACACTAACGGTTCGGACACACCCATCCTGCCCTGGAAATACCGCGCTGACTCGGCCTAACGACCAGTTGCTCCTTGGCATCGTCTCGTCGATCACCAGCACCAATTCCCCAGGCTCGAAGTTCTTCGTCACCGATTGCCACTTTCTTCGCTCTTGCAATAGAGGAATGTATTCCTTTGTCCATCTCTTCCAGAACTGGTCCGCCAGGTACTGCGCTTGCCGCCATCTCCGACGCCCATGGCCATCGATTCGATCAAACGATCCTGGTGGCATCACGGGGCCTTGCAGCTGCAAGAGTAGGTGATTTGGAGTTAGAGGCTCTGCATCATCCGGATCGTCACTCAGTGAGGTGAGAGGACGGCTATTCAAGATCGCTTCAACTTCTGCAAGCCATGTCGTCAACGTCTCATCTGTGAGCAGCGCGTCTCCAATCACACCGTGCAGGACCTTGCGGACACTCCGAATCAGTCTCTCCCAGACCCCTCCATGGTGACTTGCCGCTGGTGTGTTAAAATTCCATGAAATATTTTTCGTGCGCAGAAAACGATTGATGCCGTCGTTGTCCATTTCCTGTATGCTCTTTTTCAGTTCGCGATGACCGCCGACGAAGTTGGTCCCGTTGTCGCTCTTCATTGACCGTGGGCACCCTCTTCTACAAATGAAGCGTCGCAATGCGTTGATAAATGAGTCGGTTTCCAAAGAGTTGGCTACTTCGATGTGGACCGCTCGGCAATTCAGGCAGGTGAAGAGACAGCCATACCGTTTCGCTGTGCCTCGTCCGACCTTCACCTTCAATGGTCCGAAATAATCAACACCGCAGTCACTGAATGCGGGCTCGTGGGGAGTCACTCGGAAGGCGGGCAAATCTGCCATTTGCTGCTGGCCACTTTTCTTTCGCCGAAGAAGGCACTTGAAGCATGAATGACCCAACTTCCGAACGTAACTTCGTGCATGGACAATCCAATAGTTTTGCCGCAGCTCTGCCAAGACATGGTCTGGTCCAACGTGTCCCAATATTTCGTGGTAGTACTGCATAATCAGTCTTGATATCGCGTGGTTCTTTGGCAGAATGACCGGATGTTTAGCCTCAAAGCTGATTGGTGCGTTCGCCAAACGACCTCCGACTCGAACAATGCCATCGACAACAATCGGCTTCAATCTTCGAATGTCAGAACTTCTGGGAATGTCACGTGCATCTGCTATTGACGCCAGTTCTGATTCAAAGCACCCTTCTTGTACAGCCCTGATTATGGCTAAGCCTGCTTTCTTCATTTCGCTGCCACTGATTGGACCCTCTTTCAACCCTTCAGGACAGTCGTGGGCGTCACCCTTTCGTTTTGCCACCTGCCCCCGTAGGAACTCTTTATAGCGCAACAGCCACGCTGCGCTCAGTCGCAGCTTGTCCCAAGAGGAATATCGCTCGAGTAGCCGTTGAGTTGCAGTGTCATCCGCTTGGGTTGTGTGGACTTCTTTCTTGGTCTCTACCGACAACGCTTCTTCTGCCACGTCACTTCGATTGGGGAACGCTGGCCAATTCTCTTCTGACTGCAGAAGGAACTCTGGGCCCCCAAGCCATCGGTGGGGCGTGGTGAACTGGTCGGCGCTTAGGCCCCTTGTAACGTAGTCGGCCGGGCTGTTCTCTGTGGGGACGTAGTGCCATTGGTCTTGGACAGTGTTCTCGTGAATCTCTGCCAGCCTGTTAGCAACAAACACCTGAAAACGTCGTGACTCATTACGAATGAAATGCAAGACGGTGGTGGAGTCGGACCAGTAAACGAGCTTCAGCCCTGGGATGTCCAATTCCTCCTTGACCGTTTGGCCCAGCCTCACAGCAAGTACAGCTGCCTGTAGTTCAAGGCGCGGGATGGTTAAAGATTTGATAGGAGCTAATCTGGATTTTCCCATGACAAATGCACATTTGATTTTGCCGTTTCCGCTGATGCTTCGCAGGTACGCCACAGCACCATAGCCCAACTCAGATGCATCGGCAAAACAGTGCAATTCAAACGAATTAGACTCTTGCTCATTTTGAGGCATGATATTCCGTGGAATGGCAACCTGATTTAGCTTGGGCAGATCTTCGGTCCATCTATCCCACACCTCTTTATCCTCTTCATCAATAGGCTCATCCCAGCCCTTCTCCTTTCGCCACAACTTCTGTAACATCAATTTGGCCTTAAACGTGAACGGGGATACGAATCCCATTGGATCGTACAGAGAGATCAC
>JBCCFQ010000689.1:0-2695 GCA_039029655.1 Pseudomonadota bacterium
CGTCAATGTCCCCTCGGCTGTCCTTATCCAGGCCCACTTCAACCATATTGGATACGGTTTTGATCGCCATTTCACTGGCCACCTCACCGGCGTTATAGCCACCCATGCCATCGGCGAGTATGACTAATCCAACATCCATTTGGACATAGACAGCATCTTCATTGTGATCCCGGACAAGCCCGGTATCGGAATAAGAGACCGCTTGGATTTTGCCTTTTAGTGTCATATTGGGTTCGGCATTTTATCCGACGAGGCTGCTCATGCAATCTCGAATTCGTTGAGCCACTTCGGCACCAGACTGGATTCTGTCTTCCCGCTCCTTTTCTAGTAGCTGCAGAATGGTCTCTTCCACGCAATCAGGTAGCTCCGGTCGCGCGGAACTGAGAGGCGCCGGCGCCTCGCTGGTAATCTTAAACATGAGTCCCCCTAGAGAATCAGCCTTGAAGGGCAGTTCACCGGTCAACAACTGGTAGATTGTAACCCCTAGGGAAAACAAGTCACTTCTGCCGTCCACTCTTTGACCGCTGAGTTGCTCCGGGGACATGTAAGACGGGGTGCCGAGGACAATGCCGGTCTTCGTCTTACTGGCGTCTGTGACCCGAGCAATCCCAAAATCTGTCACCTTCACCACGTCAGAAGCACCTTCGTACATGATATTGGCAGGTTTAATGTCCCGATGAACTACGTTCTTCTCGTGAGCATACCCTAAGGCCTCTGCGGCTCGAGCCATGATGCTTAAGACCGTTTCCGGTGGCAGCAGATTGTCTTTCCGGGTGTGCCCGTTTAGATGTTCGCCGGTGAGAAACTCCATGGCGATATAGGCCAAATCATCTTCCTCACCCGCGTCAAAAATTGTGACGATGTCTGGGTGGTTTAGTCGCCCGGCCGTCTCTGCTTCGCGGAAAAAGCGCTCTTTTGCAGCTTCTAATTCGTCATCCTCGAATTCTGCAGAGAGCATGATAGTTTTGATGGCCACCTTGCGATTGATTTTGGGGTCCAGCCCTTCGTACACAACGCTCATGGCGCCACGACCAATTTCCTTACTCACCTGGTATCGCCCAAGCATGGGTTTCTCAATGTCACCCTCGACCAGCAGGGGATCCTTACGAGAGCCTCCAGCGCGGCCCAGTACGACAGTTTCCTCAAGATTTTGGGTACGTTTGACCCGGTCTTTTAGATCTTTGTAATCGAGATTGTGGTCGGCCATATAGCCGTAGACCGCGCCCGCTTTGTTGAATTGGCGTTTGCGCTCATAGTCCAACGCGAGGTTGTATAAGACGTCCATAAGACTGTCATCCAAAGGACACTTACGAAACTTCTCAAAGGCCATATCCAGCTGACCCTGGCCCTGAAACGCTAGCCCAAGCATGCGATTGCTTTCTGCACTCTCCATGTCGGAGTAAATCTTCATTCGCTCGGTAAGTCCGAAGCGTTTTACCGTCATTACCAGGTGACCGCACACCAAGAAAATGCAAGGTACAACTAAGCGTATCCAGACCGACTGATCCAGCATGATTAGAAACTGTGTGAACAGTGCAATGACCAAAAGCACAAGCGTGACGACTGCTGCCCTGGAGGAACGTAATCGAGGCATGATCAAAACCAAATACAAGACAAAGGCGGCGACGAATCCGATTTCGACTTGAGATGCCCAGGTAGGACGAGTGAAGAAATGCTCTTGCAGGATACTAGAAATGGTATGGGCTAGAATTTGAACGGGCGGCATTGCCGCGGAAGTTGGTGTGGGGAACGTGTCGCCGACACCAGAGGCGCTGGCGCCAATCAAAACAATCTTGTTTCGATACTTGTCTGCTGGGATATTGCCTGTCCAGACGTCGTAAAATGAATCCATGGAGATGGCTGGCCGACCGGCCCGGTCCCGATAAAAATAGTTATACATTTCCAGGTCCGGGGTGGTCAGAATCCGTAAGCCGCCCATTTGCAAGCCTGTCGCATTGGGTAGCAGGCTGATGTCTTCGATGGACAGATTCTGACTCTTTGCCGCCACCATCAAAGCTAGGGAGGGCAATAGTTGTCCAAAGTAGTCAATCACCAACAACTCTTGGCGTTGGGCGCCGTCGATGTCTGGCTGTACTTTGAGATGGCCAATACCGTGTGCCGCTGCTCCCAACGATGGGATGGGTGGGGTGATTTCCGTACTTTGTATAAAGCTTGAGCTGCCTTGGTTATTCTCCAAGACAAAGCGTGAGACATAGTCCGGTAACGAATCATCCGGGCGACCGATGGGTTTCCCGAAGCGCAAATCTAATGGAAGAATCACGTTTTCAGCTTGGACTATGCTTTTTTGCAGTAATTGATCTGAATTTAGTTCTTGCTCTGCGCTTTGCAGTAGCACTCGAAGTTCATCCAAATCCTTGGACAAATCCGTTTGATCTACGGTAGCGCCCTTGATCGTGGGTCGATCCACCACATCCAACGCGTTTCGAATGTACGCTAGCCCCGGATCCAGTTGTTCTTCCGATACAAACACGGTGCTGGCGATGACTTTTGCGTTGGATTCGTGCAAGCGATCCAACAGATTGGCCAGGATGCCACGAGACCAGGGCCAGCGACCTATGTTTTGGATACTCTTTTCATCAATGGTGATGATGGCAATGTCTTCACTTGGCTGCGCGAAGGAAAGACGCATGCCATAATCATAGGCAGTGGTTTCTAGCCCATAAAAGAAGGGACG
>JBCCFQ010000690.1:0-2694 GCA_039029655.1 Pseudomonadota bacterium
AGATCGGCGACATCATTGCGCAACGCACAAAATACAAATTCTTTTCAAAGCTTGACGTCTCCATGCAGTATTACACCTTCGAACTGGATGACGCAAGCAAGGAGCTCTGCACTATCGCCACTCCCTTTGGTTTGTACCGATACAAGCGGCTACCAATGGGGATCTCCCAATCTCCTGACATCCCACAGGAAATAATGGAGCGTGTGCTCCGTGCAATTGAAGATATCGTCATTTATATCGATGACATTGGCGTCTTCAGCAATTCTTGGGAAGACCATCTCACCCAGTTGCATTGCGTCTGCACCGCCTTAGAACAAAATGGGTTCACCGTAAACCCGCGCAAGTGCGAGTGGGCTGTCCAACAGACAGACTTCCTCGGACACTGGTTCACCCCCCAGGGTGTCAAACCATGGCAGCGCAAGATTGACGCCATCCTGGCACTGCAGCCTCCCAAAACCTTAAAGCACCTCCGATCCTACCTCGGAATGGTCAATTATTATCGAGACATGTGGCCATGCAGGTCACACATCTTGGCTCCATTGACCCAACTCACGGGTACCAAACAATTTTGTTGAGGTCCATCGCAACAGCAAGCCTTCGAACAGATGAAGGCCCTCATCTCCGCGGACGCCCTCCTCCAATGGCCTGATCCACATCACGAATTTCACATTGAAACTGATGCATCGGATTACCAATTAGGTGCGGTTATAAAGCAGCACGGCCGCCCGGTCGCATATTATACCCGCAAACTAAATCAGGCCCAACGCAACTATACCACCATCAAAAAGGAACTCCTTTCAGTAGTTGAAACACTCAAAGAGTTCCGATCCATTCTTTTGGGGGCAAAACTTCACATTCACACCGATCACCGAAACATCACCCATCGGTTAACTCAATTTTCCACGCAACGGGTGTTGCGTTGGCGACTTCTGCTCGAAAAATATTCGCCAACATTTCACTACAAACCTGGTTCACAAAATGTTCTCGCCAATGCCCTCAGCCGCGTTCCAACGTCTTCCTTGGAAAGGGAGAGTCACTGTCAGAAACTCAACATCCAAACACCACATACAGTCGCTGACTGTCAAAACTCCAACCCGGAGCGTCACGAAGTGACGACAATCGCAGATTGTAGGACTGCTAGTCCGGCCAAGGGCCCACATGAATCTCCAAGAGCTTGCCAAGCCACAATCGACGATTGCAGGACTGCTAGTCCGGCCGCCGGCCCAAAAGACAACCACTTAGTGTGCACAGCTAGCATCCTGAACGCACAGCCGCAGCTGTTAGAAGTGTTGCTACAGCACCCCACCTTCGATGACGAAGGTCGTTTTCCGTTTCAGTTCGAAACAATCCGCGCATATCAGCAAGCTGACACCGCACTGCAGAAAAAGTTAAGCGAACATCCCGAAAAATATATTTTGGTCAAGTTCGGCCAGCATGAACTCATCTGTGTCGAGGACCAGAGAGATCCAAAAATCGTCATACCCGAAGAGATGTTGACCCCGCTCATCAAATACTTCCACCAAGCCACGTCCCACGTTGAAGGCATGAGATGTTTGGCGCAGACGGTAAAGCGCCATTTTTATCACCCGCGCATCGAAAGCAAAACCGCCGCACAAGTCAAACGTTGCACAATTTGTCAACGCTACCGACGAGGCGGACGCATACGCGGCCATGCGGCGCCCCGAGAGGCGAATATCATGCCATGGGAAGAGGTACATTGTGATACCATCGGCCCATGGTCGATTGAATTGCGCGGCCGAAAAATTACATTCCGGGCCATGACAATGGTCGATCCCGCGACGAACCTAGTAGAAATCAAGGACATCCACAGCGATACTGCGGTGGAAGGGGCAGCCGCCGTGGAAAACACATGGCTAAGTCGCTACCCCCGCCCCGAAAAATGTGTTTCTGATCAGGGCTCCGAATTCGGATATGAATTCGTCACCATGCTCCAAAACAACGGCATCCGTCATGCCTACTCTACGTCCCGCAACCCACGCGGCAACGCCATGATCGAACGCACCCACCAATCCATTGGGCAAGTCCTACGGACCGTCGTCGCAACCAAGACACCGAAATCAGTGCATGAGGCCAACATGGTCATCCAAGAGTGCTTGGCAACAGCCATGCACGCATGTCGCTGTGCCACCCAAGGTGCCATCGGTAACCTCACACCCGGCGCTTTAGCATTCCATCGGGACATGTTTCTCAACGTCCCGTTGTTTGCCGACCTCATCACCCTTCAAAAGCATCGACAAGGACTCATCGATAAGCGCCTCCTCCGCGCCAATGCTCAACGCATCAAGCATGAATACATTGTCGGCAACAAGGTCTGGAAACGCCGTTATTTGAATTTGTCGGACAAGCTCCAATCCACCATGACCGGACCATTTCCCATTACCCAAGTCCATACCAACGGCACTGTGACCATTCAGCTTAAACCAGACGTTCAGGAACGTATCAACATCCGCCGAATTCAGCCCTTCCAGGAGTAAGTTCTTTCTTCCAGCCCCTAGTAGGGCCTGTCAGGGAAAGGGAGAGTGACAGGGGACTGTCAGTTGTAGGTTTAGTGGTCCAAGTTGAAGTACAACCAACTGGGACCAAGAAAAGGCTAGGGGGGACCAAGCCGGTCATTTCCTGCCTGACGCACCAGCTGGCATAGCCAGGGGGTCATTTTCCCTTCTTTTTAGTGCA